>NZ_VILC01000083.1:0-18881 GCF_009712065.1 Aphanizomenon sp. UHCC 0183
CCCATCACAGATACACCTGGAAATATTCATTTATATTAAATTCACTAAACCCAAACTAATCTGAATTGCTCTATCTACCTGTTCCATTGTGACTGATTCCAGAACACCCAACCGTTTAATTAATCTTTGTTTATCAATAGAACGAATTTGATTAAGAAGCGCAACAGAATCAACCTGTAAACCTCCTTCTGGTACTTTAATTAGCACTTCAGTAGGATACAAAGGTTCTGTAAACTGAGAAGTAAGAGCAGCAACAATAGTTATAGGACTATATTGATTAGAAACGTCATTTTGTAAAATTAAAGCTGGTCGTGTTTTTCTGATTTCTGAACCGATAGTTGGATCAAAATTAACCAAGTAGATTTCACCACGCTGGGGATAGATTATTTTTCCCTTACTTAACACGCTTCCTCTTCCAAATTAAACCACTCTTCAACTAATCCTAAATCACGTTCTGCTCTTTTAATAGCTCCTTGTTTTAACTGTTCTTTGATATTACTAAATTTACTATAACTACCATTCGCATATTCATCACGGACTAATTGAATTTCTTTTTTAGTTTCTTCATCTTCTTGCCAATTTTCCTCTTCAGCATCAGCGATCGCTTCATTAAGAAGTTGTGAAATCTTTCGTTTTTCTGATAAACTTAGCGCATTTAAAGAGTTAATCAATAACTCCATCGGAATGAATAGATTTAATCCAGTTTGTGACATGGTTCTTGTCATAATGTGATTGTCGTTCTACATTATATCAAATGATGGCGAATTAGTCTATAAAAACCCTGTATCTGTTCACATTATCTCACTCAACTATGACTAGGGATTACTAGAGCGATAGCGTTCGCGGAGCGTCCCGGAGGGAACTAGCGCTGCTGCAAGCAGTTCGCTGTGATCGTGTAAATATTCACCTCACCACCTGAATCCTTACTCAAATCCTATTTTGTGCTTCTTCTAGTTTAAAATGTAAAAAATAACTTAATACTCCCTTAACTATCAATCAATAGTAATCAGGGTAGAAATATTAAAATTTGACAACGGGAGTAATTTTGAATAAAGAGGATATCATCTATCAACAAATTATAGCAATTGCCAGTAGTTACGGAATATTTGATTGTATTCCCTGCGCTAGAGCAATCAAAGAATTTTTAATCAGACAAAGTATTCATGGTAAGCATATTAAAATAAATACAAATTCTCAAGATCCAATTTATGGCAGAATTTATGATGATAGTATTGGAGAATTGATTGCCAGCACAGGTCATCATGAAGGTGTTATAATAGAGATAAATAACGTAGAACTTGTTTTTGACAATATTCACCATCAAGGCATTGCCCGATTAAACTGGATACAGAATCTCTATTCACCTATATTAGATGTAGGATTAGAGTTTCAAATCACAGAAACTTACTTTTAACCTAGAAATTTAGTGAGTTAAACATGGATAATCTCTACAACTTACTGCAAAAGATCAAAAAAAGACCTGCAATGTATATAGGTAAAAATTCTATTTTTAGCCTTCAAGCATTTTTAGATGGATACTATTTTGCCCGTCGAGAAATTGGTATTCCCTTAACAGCAGAAGAAACAGAATTTCAAACTTTTTTGCAGTGGATAAGACACAAATTTAATGTAGAAACAGGTCAATTATGGTCAAGTATTCTTCTATTCCATTCAGCCGATGAAAAAAGCGCAGTAGATAGATTTTTCACATTGCTTGAAGAATTTTATCAAAATCAGAAAAATCACGAAACAGCAAAAATTGATGAACTAGTTTCATGAAAATAAAAGTTAGTAAGTTGGGTTGACAAAACCCAACAATACCTATAATTAATAATCCTAAATTACAACCCAAAAACCCTGTATCTGTTCACATCATCTCACCCAACCATTACTAGCAATTAATAGAGCGATCCGCAGCCCAAAAATCCTGTATCTGTTTACATTATCTCACTTAACCATCACTGGGGATTAATGGGGCGATAGCGAAGCGCTGCTGCAAGCAGTTCGCACCAGAAAAGCTTACCCTGTATCTGTTTACATTGTCTCACTCAAGCATTACTAGGGATTAATGGGGCGATCGCGTAAATATTCACCTCACCTGAGAATTATCGGTGCGTAGTTTATAATAAGATCATACCGAAAAATTTTATATAGGATTTAAGGTTATTCATAATGCTGCAAATTATCCAAGCAACCTGTACCAATGGTGAACTTATTTTGAATGAAAAACTAAGTTCCGAATTAGAAGGTAAAACCATACAAATCATGATTCTCGAACCCGGCGAATCTACACAACCAATAGATTTTCAAGAATCGAAAATACAGCAATTCTTAGCGCGAGTTAATAACTACTCCTTCCCACTTCCCCCAGACTACAAATTTAATCGAGAAGAAATTTATGATAGATAAAATTTTTCTCGATAGTAATCTCTGGATTTATCTCTATGCTAAAAATCCGCCAGAAAAATCCCAGAAAGTTGCAGAAATCATCAAAAATCATTCTTCATCGCTGTTAGTTAGCACTCAGGTTTTAGGAGAATTATTTCATGTTTTAACTAGAAAAAAATTCACATCAAAAACAGATGCAATTACAATCATATCAGATATAGTGAATACTTTTCCTGTTCAAGCAATTAACACAACAGAAGTTATACAAGCATTAGAAATCAATGCAAAATATAACTACTCTTATTGGGATAGTTTGATTATAGCTACAGCTTTATTAAGTGAATGTTCCATGATTTACTCAGAAGATATGCAGCATAATTAATTAATAGAGAATAAAGTAAGAATTATCAATCCATTTGTTTGATTTCATATCTTTTTAATTACTGTAGGGTGGGTTATCAACAATATAAGCCACCATTAAAAACCCTGTATCTGTTCACATTATCTCACCCAACCATTACTAGGGATTACTAGAGCGATAGCGAAGCGCTGCTGCAAGCAGATCGCAGTCATGGCAGAAAATGACAAAACCTGCCATACTATAGAAAAGAAAATTCAGCGAAGTCACATTATGAAAAGTATGAATATTTCCTTACCTGACACCATGCGCGATTATATAGAAGAACAGGTAGCGCAAGGTGGTTACAGCAGCGTTAGTGAATATTTTCGGGAATTAGTGCGACAAGACCAAAAACAGAGAGCAAATGAACGACTACAAACAATGCTCTTAGAAGGATTAAACTCAGGAAATGCAACAGAAATGACTGCACAAGATTGGGAAGATATTCGTCAAGCAGTTCGTGAAAAAACTAACAAACGTCAAAGTGCAATTTAGCCATGATGTTTGCAATTAAAAAAAGACCTCAAGTTATCCGCGACTTGATAGATTTAGCCACTTACATAGCAGAAGACAGTTTAGACGTTTCCGACCGCTTTTTAATAGCAGCAGAAACAACATTTAAACAATTAGCTAAAACTCCAGCTACAGGGAAATTGACAGATTTTCCCCATCCCAATTTAGCAGATATTCGACAACAATCAATTAAAGGATTTAGAAAATATCTGATTTTTTATCGTATCACTGAATCAGAAATTGATATTTTGCGAGTTATTCATGGTGCAAGAGACATTGAAACAATATTAGATGAGGACTTAGAAATATGAGTAATTAGGTTGGGTTGATGCAAATAAATCCAACAAAACCCATCATTAATAACACTAAATCGCCGCCCGAAAACCCTACCCTGTATCTGTTTACATTATCTCACTCAACCATTATTAGGGATTAGTGGAGCGATAGCGAAGCGCTGCTGCAAGCAGTTCGCACCTGAAAACCTTACCCTGTATCTGTTTACATTATCTCACTCAACCATTATTAGGGATGTTTAGGGCGATAGCGTAAATATTCACCTCACTTGAGAATTATTACCCAAACAAAATCAAATCCTCGAACAACTAGCGAAGAAAATAGGTACTACTTTTTATAAACATCACGACGATGCTTACATTGAACGAGTAAAACAATTAATTGCTCATCTCGAATTTCATAAACCAAACGATAATCTCCTATTCTAATACGATATTCATTATCATATCCTTTCAACTTGACAACCCCATCAGGACGAGGTTCTTCCGCAAGTTGGGCAATTTTTTCATACACACGCTCTTGTATATTATTAGGAAGATTATCTAATTGTTTTTGAATAGATTTAGTGATAATAATTTCGTAAGTCATAGTATCTATTTTTTCTGATTTAGATACTGTTGAAAAGTCATATATTCCCCATTTGCATATTCATCACGGACTAATTGAATTTCTCTTTTAGTCTCTTCATCTTCTCGCCAATTTTCCTCTTCAGCATCAGCAATAGCTTCATCAAGAATCATCCAAAGTTGCTGTTTTTCTGATAAAGTTAGCGCATTTAAAGATTTAATCAGTAACTCCATCGGAATAAATAGATTTAATCCAGTTTGTGACATGGCTTTTATCATGATGCGATCACTATTTTACATTATATCAAATGATGGTAGATTAGTCTATAAAAACCCTGTATATGTTTACATTATCTCACTCAAGCATTACAAGGGATTAATGGGGCGATAGCGAAGCTATCGTGTAAATATTCACCTCATCACCTAAACTACAGCAAATTGTCATCAAATGTGCTACAGATGGAAAGGGTTAAACCCAGTGCTAGACTTCGTTATGCGATTTATTTTTGTACCGGGTTTGATTCCTACGGAGCGCTTCGCTATCGGAAACTGCTGTAAATCAAATCCTCGAACAACTAGTCAAACCGGAAGTCATATCATACTGTGGCACGAATCAAAACCCATTTTATCAGTTCCCAATCATAAAGAATTAGCACCAGGGTTACTCAGAAGTTTAACTAGACTGCTCAAGAATTTGTTAACAATGTTAAACAGAATTTTAACACTAACAACGTTGAAATTGAGGCTAGAGGTAATTGTGTGATTTACAAATGGTACAAATAGATGATTGTAAAAAAATTTGAGATATCTGATAGTGTAGCTGAATTTCTACGTTCTGACTACTTTAATAAAATTCCACGTGTAGATAATAAAGAGGTAGAATTTGCCAAATATTTAGGGATTGACATTCAAAATTATCCAAAAGAAGTAGCTTATATTGTTATACAAAATTATATTGATTTAGTTTTTGATAATTTTGATGACCGGTTTCCTACAGAAAAACAAATTAATTTTTTATCTCAGTTCGGCATTGATGTATCTTATGAAAACCGGTTTGTTGTAGATGCAGTGATCGAATCCACCATGACTATCCTCAATCTTAACACTATCGAAACAGAAAATTTAAAATTAAAACATGGAAGTAAAGTATTTCATATTAATAACCCTGAGAAAATATTAATTATTTCTTCAATTACTAACAAAGGGATGGTTTATTTTAAGGGTGGTAACGGACAAAAAGCTTATGCACGAAACCTTAAAGCTATACACAAGTAAAAATCAAGTGAGGTATTTATGGAACAACAAAACTCATACATACAAGAACGAGAAAAAATCATAAATTTAGTAACAAATAATTCAGTAAGTCGTTCTTTAGCTGAGGAAATCATCAAGAAATCTCTAAATCTTTAAAGTGATCTGCGATTGTGATTTTTGGTGGTAACTTCATTTCTAGATTTTCTCTCCTTGTTTTCAAGCATAGAATATCACTTCAACTCATTTTATTGATTCTTATCGAAACAAATTTACCATCAAATTTTCTTTATATTTACGTATTAACTTGATATTAAGCCAATAATGCTACCCTCATTCTCTATTCATATAAGTTACATTTTGTCAAAAAAATTAGATGCGTTTCCCCTGGCATACAACATAACCCACCATTAATAACCCTGTAATCATGCACCATAACCATCCATAGAATCTTTATTAGTAATATTGATTAGAAACGTCATTTTGTAAAATTAAAGCTGGTCGTGTTTTTTTGATTTCTGAACCTATAGTTGGATCAAAATTAACCAAGTAGATTTCACCACGCTGGGGATAGATAATTTTTCCTTTGCTTAACACGCTTCTTCTTCCAAATTAAAGCACTCTTCAGCTAATCCTAAATCACGTTCTGCTCTTTTAATAGCTCCTTGTTTCAACTGTTCTTTGATATTACTAAATTGACTGTAATTTCCATTTGCATATTCATCACGAACTAATTGAATTTCTTTTTTAATTTCTTCATCTTCTCGCCAATTTTCCTCTTCAGCATCAGCAATAGCTTTATCAAGAATCCGCCAAAGTTGCTGTTTTTCTGATAAACTTAGCGTGTTTAAAGAGTTAATCAATAACTCCATCGGAATGAATAGATTTAATCCAGTTTGTGACATAGTTTTTATCATGATGTGATGATTATTCTACATTATATCAAATGATGGTGGATTAGTCTATAAAAACCCCTATATCTGCTCACATCATCTCACCCAAGCATCATCAAATATCATGTAAATAAGAAAAGACAATAGAGCCATCACAGATACACCACCGAAACATTAACATCACCTGAGAATTATCACCCGAAATAAATCAAATCCTAGATTCACAAACTACTAGACTAAAAATATCAAATTAGGCTATACTACTTATAGTATGACTGTAGGTAGGATATGGCTAAGATCTCAATTTCATTGCCAGATGAACTACTAAATTACATTGACCAAAAAGTTGAAAACCGTAGTGCGTTGATTGAAAATCTCTTGAAACAATGGCAAGAAAAACAACAAAATGAAGCACTAGCCGCAGCTTGCGCTTTGGTTGATGAATTAGAATTAGGTTGGGAAAGTGAATGGCAAAACATAGCGATTACCGAATGGGAAGCATCTGGATAGTAACATTTGACCCATCCGTAGGTACAGAAATTCAAAAAACTCGTCCAGCACTGATAATTTCTGGGACTTTGTTTAATAACCAACGCAGCAAAGTCACAGTTTTACCTTTTACTTCCGCAAAACCTAATAATCCTCGTATTTCACCTGCGGTAGTCGAAGTACCTACATCAGCGCTAAATGGACTTTCTGTAGATAGTCTTTTGATATGCATTGAACCCATGACTTTTGACAAAATTCGTTTAACTCAACAATTAGGAGAATTAGAAGCAGAATTATTAGAACAAGCTCAAAATATTTTGCGTCGGTATCTGAGTTTAAATAACAACTAATCATTTTTGATTAATTCATATCCCTGACTTCTAAAATTGATTATTGAATTGATATAGGACTCCTATTTGATTTTTGAACAAAACTCGGTACACACTGAAATCCTTCTTCCCTGTTCCCCGTTCCCTGTTCCCTGTTCCCTAACTCAACGGAAAATTCACGAATCAAATCGGATCGCTATATGATAGAAAAATCTTGAAAAGAAGTCGGGGATCTTTGGTGCGTAGTTTATAATAGGATCATACTGAAAAATTTTACTCAATTGAGGAGTTAATCATGGTAATAAAAATTGCAGAAATATCTAAAGATATTGATACCTTAACAGAAGAGGCGCAAATCTTACTACTAGATTTTATTCAATTACTTAAAAAACGTTATCCAAAACCAGAAAATCAACACATAGAAAATGAGATAACTTTTTCATCTACTCAAAAACCAAAACCACATCCACTAGATACATTTCTAGAAAAACATGGTGCTTGGGAAGATGAACGCACAGCAGCAGAAATAGTCAAAGAGATTTATGATAGTCGGACTATTTCTAATTACGATATTAGCTTATGAATTATTTATTAGATACTGATACCTGCATTTACTGGATTAAAAACATTAATTCCGTCAGAGATAAAATTCAACAAATAGGATGGGAGCAAATTTCTATTTGCAACATCACCGTTGCTGAATTGTATCTTGGCGCTTACAATTCTCAAAAAGTAGCAGATTTTGATTTATTAATTGCTAGTGTTGCAATAACTAGAAACCATATTTTAGCAACTAACAACACTCGTCATTATAGCCGAATTTCCGAGATAAAATTAGAAAACTTGATTTCAGCCTAAAAAAGTTATTTAAGGTGGATGAACAACAACATAACCCACTATTAATAACCCTAATTCACAACCCAAAAACCCTGTATCTGTTCACATCATCTCACCCAACCATCACTAGCTATCATGTAAATAAGAGAAGACAATAGAACCATCACAGATACACATAAAAACATTCACCTCACCTGATAACTATCACCTGACCATGAGTTATAATCAGGATTAAAGTCATAACCATAAAATTACTATGACTATCCAAACCTTAGACAAAACCACCACAATTTCCGAACAGCAATTTCTTCTACCTGGCCATTACACCTGGGAGGAATTTGAAAAAATAGAAACCTTAACCGCACACGCAGCAGGTTTGCGGATAACTTATCTTGATGGGTGCATCGAATTTATGACGCTTAGTGAACAACATGAAATGATTAAAACCATTCTTGGTTTTTTACTAGAATTATATTCCTGTGAAATAGGTATAAATCTGATTCCAGTAGGTAGTGCTACTCGTCGCGCAAAAGAAAAGAATGCTTCCTTTGAACCTGACGAATCTTATTACATCGGAGAAAAAAAAGAAAATCCAGATTTAGCAATTGAAATTAACATTACCAGTGGCAGTTTTGATAAATTAGAAAAATACAAGCGGTTTAATATTACTGAAGTCTGGTTTTGGGAAAATAATCAATTGTATTTATATCATCTTAAAAACGATAATTATGAGCAAATTAATCAAAGTGAATTATTGCCAGATTTAGATATAGATTTATTGGCGAGTTGTGTTTTAATGCCTTCTATTATTGATGCAAAAACAGCATTTATGAAAAGTATTAAAAAGTAGTAGTTCGTAGGTTGGGTTGACGCAGAGAAACCCAACAATACCCACCATTAATAACGCACTTATTACAACCAAAAAACCTTGTATCTGTTCACATCATCTCACCCAACTATCACCAACTATCATGTAAATAATGTAAGTTGCTAGTTAGGTAAATTGTCAGAATCAGGATATCCAGGATTAAAGGATGAACAGGATGAAACCAGAGCTTTTATTACCAATTACCTATTACCAATTACCCATTACCATGCTATAACGACAATTTTCAACGCCAACCTACTTAAGATTAATTATGGATATGATAGAAAAATTTTGAAAAAAAGTCGGGGATCTTTGACCATGAGTTATAATCAAGATAAAGTCATAACCATAAAATTACTATGACTATCCAAATACTAGACAAAACTACCGCAATTTCCGAACAGCGATTTCTTCTACCTGGTTATTACACCTGGAAGGAATTTGAAATAATAGAAACCTTAACCGCAGACGCAGGAAATTTGCGGATAACTTATCTTGATGGGTACATCGAATTTATGACACTTGGTGAACAACACGAAAATATCAAAAAAATTATCGCTATTTTGATAGAAGCATATCTCTTTCAAAAAGGGATAAACTTTATCCCAGTGGGTAGTGCTACTCGTCGTGCAAAAGAAAAAAGCGCTTCCTTTGAACCTGACGAATCTTATTATATCGGAGAAAAAAAAGCAAATCCAGATTTAGCAGTTGAGGTTAATATTACCAGTGGCAGTTTTGATAAACTAGAAAAATACAAAAGATTTAATATTACCGAAGTTTGGTTTTGGGAAAATAATCAATTATCTCTATATCATCTCAAAAATGATAATTATGAGCAAATTAATCAAAGTGAATTATTGCCAGATTTCGATATAGATTTATTGGTGAGTTGTGTTTTAATACCTTCGATTATTGATGCGAGAATAGCATTCATTAAAGGAATTAAAAAGTAGTAGTTTGTAGATTGGGTTAACACAAGTAAAACCAACAAAACCCACCATTAATAACGCTAAATTACAACCCAAAAACCCTGTATCTGTTCCATCATCTCACCCAACCATCACCAACTATCATGTAAATAAGAGAAGACAACAGAACCATGACGGATATACCTGTAAACATTCACCTCACCTGATTTACATCCCCGACTTCTAAGATTGATTATTGATATGATAGAAAAATCTTGAAAAGAAGATTCAGCGAAATCACATTATGAAAGTTATCGGACTATATTGATTAGAAACGTCATTCTGCAAAATTAAAGCTGGTCGTGTTTTTTTTGATTTGGGGAACCTATAGTTGGATCAAAATTAACCAAGTAGATTTCACCACCCTGGGGATAGATAATTTTTCCCTTACTTAACACGCTTCTTCTTCCAAATTAAACCACTCTTTAACTAATCCTAAATCACGTTATGCTCTTTTAATAGCTCCTTGTTTCAACTGTTCTTTGATATTAGCCTGGAACTGAATTTCCAGGCGGGTCTGTCAGCCAAACAAATAAGCTATCTGTAGCTTAAGTTGACACCAATCAGCATTGCTAAATCCTAAATTAATCAAGTCTTTGAATTTGTTTTAAGTAGGTTGGCGTTGAAAATTGTCGTTATGGCAAGGCAAAAGGCAAGAGGCAAGAGTGAAGAGGGTTTGGGCGATTTTACGTTTCTTTACACAGTTTGGTTTTATTGTGTTCACCTACTTAAGACTGAATTGGATTATCTCTAGGATTTACCAATTTCAATAGTTTCTGTTTAATTTGTGCGTCGAAAACTTCCCATTTGATTTTGGCATAAGCTGAATTTTCATTACCACCAGATAAGAAACCCATCGGAATTTCAAAGCCTCCAGCACCCGTCCTCCCACCACCAAAAAATCGCCCAGCACTATCTTGTCCAAAGGCTTCTTTAATAAATTCATCAGGATCTAACGTCAGTTTGGTGGTTCTCAGAGATCCTATCACTACTTCTAATTCGTCATCTTCATCATGAACAATTCCATAAACTACTGCTGTATGCACATTTTCCTCAGTAACGAGAAAATCAGCCGCTTGGGGAATTGCATCCCGGTCATCATAGCGCAAATAACCAACACCAGCTATAGAAAAGTTATTTTGAACGATGCGGTTTTTAAGCGATCGCTCGATCACATCCATTACCCGCTTAGAACGATTTGCTTGCAAAATAGCATTTAGTAACTGAGCATCATAAAACCTGCTCAAATACCCAGCAGCCATAAAATCTTCTTCCTGTGCCTGCATCAACCGATTTGTATCTGAGCGTAACCCGTGCATTAAAGCTGTAGCACATTTAACGTGCTGGCTAATGCTATTATCTAAAGTTAATAATCCTGCTTGTAAGTATTGAGTAAAAATTGTCGCTGTAGCTCGCACATAAGGACGAACATCAACAAATTCTGACTTGAGTTCTCCTTGTAAACTATGATGATCCACCAGCACTATCAGGGGAATTCCAGCTTGTTGGATGGCTGGTAATAATTGAGACGTAGTTCCCTGGTTGTCAATTAACACAAACCCTTGATAGCATGACAAATTTTTATTTTTTAAAGTTTGTATTGTCCAACGTTGAGCAGGTAAATTAGTGAGCTTAACTAAAGCAATATTTTCCTGATGACTTAAAGTTCCCGCGTAAACAATATCACACTTGATATCATACTGTTGGGCAATTAATTGGTAAGACCAAGCACAAGAAAGAGCATCAGGATCAGGAAAATCCTGTAAAATCACCAGCTGACGTTCATGACGATGTGCAAGCAGCGTCTTCTGTAACTCCTCTGATTTTTGAGATGCTAGAGAATTGCCACGCTGGACTAAATAGATACCTCCATCACCATTAGAGGATGGTAAGGAAGTCCGGTTTAACGGTGGAAGTTCAATTACCTCTTTCTCTATTTCTAATTCCTCTGGATGGGGATCTGTGGTCAACGATAAACTCTCAAGTTGAGAAGGTGGATAATTCACGTACATAAGTAACTAACTGTATTTCTAAGCGGGGAAGATAGGTTTATCCATTCAGATACAATCCAAGCAGTAGTGCGCTGATAAAGCTACATGAAACTTGGCAAAATCTAAAATTAATTCTTTTGGCACTGTGTAAAGCGGTTTATTTCTGTCAATAGCATGAGATGAGGATCTATTGCATCCAACTAAAGTGCTACAAAAATATTGAAAGTCAAGTATGCTGTACCTCTTGTATTATATACAACTTCATAATTTGTGACTTTGTCTAAACAAATATGCAGATTTTTATGAAAAAATTTGATAATTATCTTGAATATTTATTTGACTTGTGCTATTATTGATTTTTTGTGTCTAAATTGATATCTCAATTTCCTGGTGGCAAATCATCTACTCATAATTGTAACAAATTATCAGTTAAGAACAAAATCTATCTATATATCGTTTTTTTAGAAGATAACGCGCCACCTCTGGAAATTGAGGTAATCGGATACTAGGGTCATGAAAACATCAGCTTAGTGGAAACTTGCCACAAGCTGTAGTAAGTGCTGGACAAAACCAAGTGAAACACCTGCTTGTAGTCACTATCATTGACCCAATTTGGTCAATCAGATATATCTACAGGTGAATTTTGTCCTGAGTTTTTGTAGTTAATTATGTGGGATGTCAAAGACCTATGACATACTTTTGCCACTCCTGGTGCATTCCACTTTTAAGATGCTTTGTCACCTCAAAGTAGAGACTACTGTAAGGTTGACGGGGTAAATGACGCAAGGGCATTCGCGCTTCTTGCGGTGTACGACAGCCTTTTTTGATATTGCAGCGGACACAAGCCGTGACAATATTTTCCCAAGTATCTTCACCCCCTCGTGATCTTGGCATGACATGATCGAGAGTTAAGCCGTCTCCTGTGTGACCACAGTATTGACAAGTATGGCTATCACGATGCAAGATATTTCTCCGAGTCAGCGGAATTTCCATATAAGGAACACGGACATAATGACGCAACCGAATTACGGTTGGCATCGGAAAATCCGAGTAAAGGAATTTACCGTTGTATTCTAAGCGTTCAGCCTTGCCTTTAATCAACAACACGGTGGCACGTCGCCAACTGGTGATGTTGAGCGGTTCGTAAGAGGCGTTCAGGACTAAAACCTTCCTCATGAATCTGCGCTCAAGGTATTAGTTTTACATATATTAACACAAATACACCCCGCTGGGGATATGAGAATAATTTATACTTTTGTCCTGAACTAAGAAAGATCCCCGACTTCTTGAAGAAGTCGGGGATCTGAATTTGCCAAAAAAATCGCCATAAAGGAGTATTTAGGGGTTGACATTTGATTTTATATCTGTTATCGTAGACTTGATAAGGAAGAACTATTTTCTAATAATCAAAAGATTTTTGAGTGTGCGGATACACTAATTATTGCTCATACTACTATCTTGTATAAATCGCCGGATCAAAGTTAAACTTCCTGATTAAAGTGATATGGCTTCTAGTACACTGCGGCGTAAATAACCCAACCATTCTAAATCGTTCAAAAGCCTATACTGTCTTCGTTTTGACTTTTAACTTTTGGCTCTTGACGAACGCCCTACGGTACTAGGGGATGTGAGCAGCTTTTCGGTGGTGTGATAGGAGTAAAGTGTAATGTTAAGTCGCAAGCAAACCCCGATTTTTGCCGACAATCAGGAATGTGATGCTTATGCTTGGTTTTCTCAGCGGGCTTGGGTAGAAGTTGATTTAGGGGCTTTGTCTCATAACGTCAAGCAGTTGGTCAAGTTTTTATCACCATGTACCCAATTAATGGCAGTTGTCAAAGCTGATGCCTATGGACATGGGGCGGTAACAGTTGCGAGGACTGCTTTGGAGGCGGGTGCTAGTTGGTTAGGTGTGGCAACAGTTCCCGAAGGTATTCAATTACGAGAAGATGGTATTAAAGCCCCAATTCTGATTTTAGGGGCAACCAACACACCAGAACAAATTCAGGCGATCGCTCATTGGCAACTTCAGCCCACACTATGTAGCCCTAAACAAGCTTTAGAATTTTCTAACACCTTAGAAACTATTAACCATAATTCCTCTTTATCCGTACATATTAAATTAGATACAGGAATGTCTAGATTAGGCACTAGTTGGCAACAAGCCGCAGATTTTGTCCAGTTAGTACAAGGATTACCCCATTTAGATATTGCCAGTATCTATTCTCATCTAGCAACTGCCGATAGTCTTGATGCCACAGTGATGACAGAACAGCATAGAAGATTTGCAGAAGCAACTGCACACATCAAAGCTAAAGGGATAAAAATTCCCAGCTTGCATTTAGCAAATTCCGCCGCTACCTTGACAAATCCAGAACTGCACTATGACATGGTGCGGGTGGGTTTAGCTATTTATGGTCTTTATCCTGCCACTCATTTACAAAATCAAATCAAACTGCAACCGGTTTTACAACTCAAAGCCAGAGTTACCCAAGTTAAAACCATAGCCGCAGGGACTGGAGTTAGTTATGGACATCATTTTATTGCTTCTAAAGAAATGCGTCTGGCTGTAGTTGGTATTGGTTATGCCGACGGAGTTCCCCGTAGTCTTTCTAACCAAATGCAGGTGTTAATTCGTGGGCAGCGCATACCGCAAATTGGCGCAATTACAATGGATCAAATCATGTTAGATGTGAGTTCCATTCCCGATTTGCAAGAAGGGGAAATAGTCACTTTGCTAGGACAACAGGGAAAAGAACAAATATCCGCTGATGATTGGGCAAACTGCCTCAATACCATTTCTTGGGAAATTCTCTGTGGTTTCAAACATCGTCTACCTCGTGTAGCTGTGATCTAGATTATTAGGGACATGGGAAAATATCACCAATACCCCATACCCTAATTTAAAATTGGGACTGAAATTTTGACTCTTTTGCCTATTGCCATAAATAATTTGTTGTGCTAACATAAGTTATAAATGCGGATATGGCGAAATTGGCAGACGCGCTAGATTTAGGTTCTAGTTCCGAAAGGAGTGAAGGTTCAAGTCCTTTTATCCGCACTTTTAAACAGATAGTTGAGTTAATAGTGATGTTGTGCAGCGATGTACAGTGACTAATTATATGTCATCGGTGACAAATTAGTGTCGCTGTGACTATTTGTTGTCGTTTTGATGGTAGTGACAAATTAATGTCATAAAAACAATTATCCTTGTCATCATTATAGAACAAGCGGATAAAAGGACTTGCTTTCAACCCCCCTAAATTTTTTAATAGTTACTAAACCCAAAAATAATCTCAATTTCAAGCTTTTTCAATATAACCATTGTTGAATGTGCTTTCGCTACTTTCAACCCACTCTGTACTAGGAGGGTTGTTGTTACATTTCAGCTACATCTGAAAATCCATAATTAGCAATCTTTCAACCCACCCTGTACTAGGAGGGTTGTTGTTACTTAAACTGCCAAGCTTGAAAAGTATTAACTGAATAAGCTTTCAACCCACCCTGTACTAGGAGGGTTGTTGTTACCAAACTTGATCCACTGGCATATCTAAATTCATGACTTTCAACCCACCCTGTACTAGGAGGGTTGTTGTTACCATTCTCAATTCTGTGGTCTAGCAATTGCTTGGCGCGATGGCTTTCAACCCACCCTGTACTAGGAGGGTTGTTGTTACCCACCAAGTTTCAAAGTATTGTAGGGCAAGGTTTCCAGGTGTCGTTAGCGCGGATGTCTCCCAATTTGCTGTTTGAGCCTCATTTACAAAAATCATATCAGGATGAAAAAACGATGAGATTTCGACAGAACAAGCATTTTGGGACTTGCGCGGATCTCTGAGAAATTTTGCCTTGATTTTAGTTCTTCAAATGAAGAATTGAGGAGGGTTCCCCCTTGATCGGAGGTGATTCGGTAGCCACTACAGCGGTACATCCGCGCCCTTATTGCTGGGAGCGCACCTATCCTGTCCTAAGACAGCAGCATCAGGGTGAGCAGCTACCAGGGTCAGAAAGCAAGACTGTATTGCTACAGTCAAACTAACCCTCATTTAACACTGTTCAGAGGCTGCAAGCAGCATGAACGGCGGCGCTATTAAATCTATTTTATTGTCAAGGTTCGGATATTTGTCAACTTTGTTTGACTAGGCGGAGATTATAAGTAGAGAGAGCTAATTCTTTGGCTTTGTCCTGGGGACTACCACGAACAGGTTGTGTACCCTCTTCGATGACAATTCCTACCTGAGCAGCTTTACTTTGAATGCTTTGAATTAATCTGCCATAACTCCATTGATGGACGTTTATTCGATACTGTTTGGCATATTTTTGCTGGATTTCAACTGAACCTGGACATTTTGCTTCGGCTATGGCTTGAATTTCGCTCTGAATATTCTCCCGCATATCGCCTAATTTGGGTAAGACAATGCTGCCAGCTTTGTAGGTTTGGGCGATCGCAACTATTTCTTTTGCTAATAATCTGTCTATATACTGTCCTAAATCAGATGTACCAAACTGATTGGGAGAAAAACTTTTCTGTGCTTTGTGGCGTTCGTGGGATGAAGATCGCTGTTGTCGTCTTTGGCGATTCAATAGTTCGTAATTTTCACCAAGTAGCTGTTTAATACTGCGGTAAGTCAAAACTTTGTTTGCACTGGCATCCACTACGGCTATTGTGGCAGGTTTTTCTAATCCCATGCTGACTCCAACTAAAATGTGGGATTGTCCTTGATACAGAGGTTTACAGGGACGATCAAAGGAATTATTTATGCGAGTCAGTGTTGATTGCTTACGCTGAATAAAGGCTTGCTGGGTATCGCTTAAATCACTCTTCTCTTTCATCTTGGTGATGAATTTGGTAATGTCCTCTGCTTTCTCTTGGCGAACCTGTTCTGTGCCTTCAGCAGTCCACAGGCGATTGTCAACACAGCAAGAAAGGGTCAATCGGTGAATTTGCCAAGTTTCGCCTTTACCCTCACCTTCTTGCCAAGCTAAACGACCATTTCTGAGGGTGAATAAGCCACTAGAATGCTGATTTTTGCTTTTGCGTTTAGTTTGTTGATCTTCTAGGAAGCGTTTAAACCAGTGCAGTTGACGACTATCACAATACACTTCAAAAGTTAAATCGGTTAAGCCATTAAAGCGAACACACAGCCTACCTTTTTCGTTTGTTGACCATTTAAGGTCTTCATTGGTTTCAAAAATTAGGGGAAAAGGAAGAGAACTTGATCGGGTTGACAGAATATCCTGCCGGCGTTTGGCTTCAGCATTGTCTTCTGGAACTGTGGTTGTAGCGGTGAAGAGTATTTCCAACCATTTACTATTGGTTAAATCTCGACCTTTGGGTATTCGACTTGTTAGCTTGTCTGTCAGCCTTTGAATCTGGATTTCAACTTTACGGCGGCGTTTAGCAAATTTTTCGGTGTCTTCTTCTTTGTCGTTGAGTTTGCAGCCATTTTTTAGTAGATAGCTGATGGCACTACGGCCGAGTATGTCGTCGGTTTCTTGGTAAGCATCAAATAATTTATGAGATAAACTACGCTCTGGGTTAGAATCGGATGATTTTTTCGATTTTTTGGTATTTCTTTTTTTAGTTAAAGGAACATTAGTGTCAGATTCTGGGGTTGTCGTTGCTAAAATTTCAGCAGCTTTGGTACGAATTACTTCCAAGCTGTAACCACTGGTTTCTACTAATTCAGCATCGCTGTTGAGCATTTCTAGCCAGCGAATCTTACCATCTAGCTGCTGCTGTAGCCGTTTCTGAATTGTCAACCACGATTTGTAGATGTAATCCACAACATGAATTGCGGATAAATAACAACGGCTTGGCTGTCCGGCAAACTGAGGATCGGTTTTTAGAGGTTGGCAAAGTTGACTAACAACGGTAGATGGAAATTTGCCATTTTGTCGCCACTTCTCGAAGTCTGGGTGTTTACTAAGCTGTTGTAGTAGTTCGTTAATTAGCGGCGTGTTTAATTCTGCCATCAACGTCCAGAGTTGTTGGCGGGTAGATTCACTGGCAATTAGGCGACATTGAACAGTAATTTGACTCATGAAAATACATTATCACAAAAACACATAATGTTATTCTAAAAAATTATGTGTTTTAGAAAAAGCTTCTATAGGATGATTCTTATGGAAGGAAAATTCTACACAAGCACCGAAGCAGCAGAAATTACTCATTGCTCTCGCCGACAGTTACAGTATTGGCGGGAGAAGGGGGTTATAGTACCTACGGTTAATGCCAGTGGTAAGGGAAGAAATGTTTATTATTCTAAGGCTGACTTGTTGGCACTGTCAGTAATGGAGCATTTGCTCTCAATTGGTTTAAACTTTGAAATGTGTCATGCAGCTTTGGAAACTTTGCGTAAAAGAGAGCCTTGGCTATTTGAGGAGTCTGTTACTGAAGATAAGATGAAGCGGTTGATGTTTTTACCTTCAAAATCGCCAGAACAACCTTTGCAACTGGTGGAGTTTGACCAGCAAGCAGCTTTAGAGGCACTTTGTCAGGGACAAACTGTGATTCCTTTTTGGGGCGATCGCTTACATCAACAATTGGGGGATAATCTTCAAAACTTTACAAATTTTGCGAAAAAGTGTTAATTTATAACTGGTTTCAGAGAAAGTACAGTTACTTAGCAATTGATCTGTATTAAATTAGTCTTAGTGAAATAATGAGGTATGTTTCTTAAACAAGTTAACCCTACACCAGAACAACGCAAAATTTTTTTTCTAAATCCAAATCAACCTACTTTATTATCGGGGAGAGCAGGTAGTGGAAAAACAACGACAGCTATTCTGCGAGCAAAACAATTAATCAATTTTTATAAAAGACAAGGGCTTGAGCCTAGAGTAGGATTTTTTGTTTTCAATAATACCTTAAAAAATTATTTAGAACCTTTAGCAAATATATACTTACAAGGAGCAAATTTTGAAGTATGGGTTATTGATAAATGGTGCAAAAATTTCCTAGAAACAAGAGGGCTTTTAAACTATATAATCGCTGATGAATCTCTATGTAAATTTTGTCTAAAACAGGCGATAGAAGCAATTAAATTAAGTTCAAGAAATCCACGATTAATTAATTATTTAGGTTATGACTTTCT
>NZ_VILC01000084.1:0-18827 GCF_009712065.1 Aphanizomenon sp. UHCC 0183
AATAGCATTATCTATAATTACAGAAATTCAAGCTATACTTAAAAGTCGTAATGGGGGTTTTTTAAAAGATCGCAATGAACCAATTTACTCTCGAAATCAGATGCAAGAAATTAAAATTGAACAATGACTAAATCAAATATTGCTATAATTATTTTAGCCGCAGGGGCATCAACTCGCATGGGTAGACCGAAACAACTCTTACCCTATCAAGGAAGTAGCTTACTAAGGCATACAATTGAAAATGCAGTTGCTTCGGTGTGCAAACCTATAGTAGTAGTATTGGGAGCAAATGCAGAAAATATCCGTTCTCAAATTAGCGAATCTGATATTAAAATAGTTGAAAATCCAGATTGGCATTTAGGAATGAGTTCTTCAATTCGTCGAGGAATTTCATCAATTATCACTGATTATAAAAATATAAATGCAGTAGTTATTACTGTTTGTGACCAGCCATTTCTTTCGGCTGACATTATCAATAATTTAGTCTCAAAATACTATAATACAAAGAAACCTATTATTGCTTGTGAATATGCAAATACATTAGGTGTACCCGTTTTATTTAATCAGAGTTTTTTTTCAGAATTAGCAAATTTAAGTGAAGATATAGGCGCAAAGAAATTAATTAGAAACCACTATCACGAAGTTTTTAGTATTCCCTTTCCTTTGGGGGCAATTGATATTGATACACCTAATGATTATCAACAAATTGAGCATAATTCATGCCTACATCACCCGCAAACCCAAAATCATTAAATCCCGTTCCACTCCGTCTAAATCAGCAATTTTCGGTAAATTTCCCCAAGCTTGAAAACCAAACCAAGCAAATAACTTTAAACTGGGTTGATTGTGCGCGAAAATAAAACTCACTAAAGTCTTTAAACCTAAGTTAGGACTTTCCTGAATGGCTTTTTCTAAAAGTTGTTTTCCTAAACCACGTCCTTGAAAATCTGGGGAAATATAAATACTAATTTCCGCTGTGGCATAGTAAGCTGGTCTACCGTAGAATGATTGAAAACTTAACCATCCAGCAATTACACCCTCCGTTTCCATTACCCACAGGGGAAACTTAGAGGGGACTCGTCCTTGAAACCAAGCCAAACGACTTTCCACAGACACAGGTTCTAAATCAGCAGTGGCCATGCGGCTAGGAACAGCAGCGTTGTAAATGGCGACAATGGCGGGTAAATCAGATTCTAGGGCATGGCGGATCATCATTGCGGCTATTTGGGCAAAATTCTTGATAAAATCTTTCCAAATAATACAGCGTTAAGAGGCCATTTATTCGATAATTTTATCTTAAAACCGGACTTTGTACAACTCGAATAATTCTCCTAATTGTCTTTTGACGATTTTAGCACCCCCAGCTTTAATGGTTTTTTCCCACTCTGCGACGGGTTCGAGAAACACCTCCGCACCCAAATAGGTTTCTAGTACAGCCCAATCTTCTGCTAAAGGCTGTTCTGAATTAAGAATATCAAATACAAAATGTCCCCCTGGTTTTAATACTCGTTTGACTTCCACTAAAACGGCTTGCCAATATTCTAGAGGAAAATAACAACTAAAGCCTGTGGCAATTATTAAATCAAATTGATCTTCGGGATAATTTAAATGGTGGGATGGTCCCAATTCCACACCTTTGAATAATTTTGAATTTAATTGTGAACCACGAGAGTTAAGACCATCTCTTGCTATATTACTAATTTCTTGCCCATAAAAGAATGCTTGCCAATCTCTCCAGGGATAGATTAAAAAGCTGACACCGCAACCAATATCTAAACAATGTTCGTTTTTTTGAGGTTGAGCAATTTCCCAAAATGGTGAAACTATTCTCTCACTTAATCTGCCATTAATCCATTCTTTATATATTGGCATTTCTTGAACTTCATCAGGGACTACAAATTTCTGATTTTGATATTGACGATTAAAGCGATATGCTACTTGTCCTATTCTCTCTTGCCATTTATCTGCGGAATAGGTTTTATTTTTATAAGAATTGGAAGGGGGATTTTTAGACATTTATTACTTTGGCTATTTGTAAAAATATTTACCCTGATATCATTCAGGGATTTGGTGTCTCAAATTTGCTGTGCATCTTGACATAATTTATGGCAACCAGCAATAATAATGCTGAGAGGGTGTCTAAAAAGACAATGATGAATACTTTGAAAACAGCCTCTAAGTATAACAGCGAATTCTCGGCGGTCATAACTTATGATAATAGAATTTAGCGCGGTTGTCTCCCAGATTATTGAATACGCGCCCCAAGCTCGTCAACTGATTATTACACAAGCTCAGAAAAATGAGACCGTTATCAAAGTCCTGCAAAAATTAAACCTAAATCCTACACAAATCCCGGATGAGGTTGATATAGTCTACGCTTATACTCTTGTAGAGTATGGCGTTTACAAGCATGAAGCTATCTTGAAGCTGTTACAACAAAAAACAGTTAAGGATGATTTTTGGCGCGCTTACAGTAATAATTCTCCCTTTGAATTTGTAACTAGTATTCGCAATTTCCTGAGTGAAAATATTGATTTAAACAAAAGTATAATCCAAGCAAATACCAATATATTATGGGAGTTAGAGCGGTTTGGTCAAATTTTTGTTTCTGTGGCTAAACGCACAAAATCTGATAAGTATTTACCCTATCCAGTCTGGGAATTAGATGTTTACCCTAAAGAGTTTAAAGCCACAATTGACCAAAAAACTCAGTTATTTTGCGGTCGTGAGTTTGTATTTGAGAGAGTTCGAGAATTTTTCAGGAACAAGGATAGAGGTTATTTTACCATAGTTGGAGATCCTGGTATGGGAAAAAGTGCCATTGCAGCCAAATTGATTAAAGACTATTGTTTTCCTTGCTATTTTAATATTTTTGCGGAAGGACGGAGGACACCAGAACAGTTTTTAGCCAGTATTCGTGAACAATTGATTCGTCGTTATTCATTACAAAATGCAGATAACGATAATTTGAGCGCTTTAATTCAAAAAGTTAGTGAGAAATTAACTCAAAACAACGACCCATTAATTATTGTTATTGATGCTTTAGATGAGGTAGAACAAGAGGGACGTGATAATCTATTAAGTCTACCACAAAATCTGCCAAAAGGAGTCTATTTTTTATTAACTAGAAGACCCTATAATCTGCAAACAAAACGTTTAAGTTTATCTCCAAATACTCCTACAGATGAGTTGGATTTGAGAGATGATCAATATACTCAGTTGAGTAATGATGATGTCAAGAAATATATTCCTTTATTCATAGCAGAAGATAAGGAATATGGAGAAAATCTGAGACAATGGATTCAATCTCGCAATATTAGTCAAGTTCACTTTGTGGATACAGTAGCAGCTAAAAGTGAAAATAATTTCATGTATTTGCAATATATTTTACCAGGAATTGCTAAAGGTAAATATAGGGATTTGCAACTAGAAGGACTACCAGAAGGACTTCAGGGTTATTATCAACTCCATTGGTTAAACATGGGAATGGAAGAAGAAGCTAATCAAATAAAAGTCAAGGTATTGTATGTCTTGGTAGATATAGGTATTGTTTCTCCAAAGTTGATTGCGGAAATTCTTGACCAAGAGGAGTATGAAGTACGAGCAGTATTAAAAGATTGGGTGGAATATTTAACCGAAAAAGAAAGTTTAGAAGATGGTAAAAAATACTATCAATATAGTATTTATCACCGCAGCTTTTTGGATTTTTTAAAAGACAAAGATGAGTTACATCCTGGTCGGGAAATCCTTAAAGAAGTTCAAAAAAGCATAGCTGATTATCTATTAAGGAAGATGGCATAATATGGGTAAAATTGCCGCAATATTAAAATCGCAAGATTCAGAATTTCGTAGGATATATTTAGAAACATTTCCTGGCAGGATTTTAAAACAAAAAAAAGCAGATGAATACTATAATACTCTCATGGATTTTGATTTTATTTCTCTCAAGATTCAACATCCTGATTTGAGCATAGAATCTTTAATTATGGACTATGCTTTAATTGATGATCCAAACAATAGCAGTAGACTTAAACCAGAAGAAATCAAAAATCTGGAATTAGTCAGACGTGCGCTTCTGCTATCAAGCCATATTTTAAAACAGGACACAAACCAATTAGCAGCGCAACTATGGGGAACATTACAGTGCTTCCCTCAGCAACCAATTCAGAATCTCTTAAAAAGTGCATCTGAGAGTTGTAATCTTTGGTTGCGTCCGATTACGGCCAGTCTCAGAAATGGTAATTTATTGGCTAATTTCACAGGTCATGAAAAGTGGGTAAATTCAGTATCTATCACTGAAGATGGTAAAAAGGCAGTTTCTGGTGCTTCAGATAACATTTTGAAACTCTGGGATTTACAATCTGGTGAGATAATTTATAATTGGGAAAATGACGACTGGATAACAGCCGTAGCAATTACCCCAGACGGGAAAACAGTCATTTCTGGTTCTCGTAATAAAACTTTAAAATTGTGGAATGCAGAAACGGGTAAACCTGTGTTATCCTTAGAAGGTCATGATTCCTGGGTAACAGCCGTAGCAATCACTTCAGACGGAAAAATGGCCATTTCTGGTTCAGATGATCATACCCTCAAGTTCTGGCATTTAGATTTAGATAACAAAAAAGCTACTTGCATTCACACTTTGAAAGGCCACAAAGATGCAGTTAGAGCCGTAGCAATTACTCCCAATGGAAAAATAGCTATTTCTGGTTCTCGTGATAATAACTTAAAATTGTGGAACTTGCAGAATGGTGAAGAAATTCGTACTCTAGAAGGTCACACAAGCTGGGTAAGAGCCGTAGCAATTACCTCTAATGGAAAAAAGGCCATTTCCGGTTCACTAGATCATACCATAAAATTATGGAACTTACAAACAGGTGAAGTAATTCGCACCCTCACAGGTCACAAAGGCTCTGTAGGGGCTATATCCATGACCCCAGATGGGAAAATTGCTATTTCTGGTTCAGATGATCATACCCTGAAGTTGTGGGATTTAGATACAGGTAAAGAAATTCGTACCCTCACAGGTCATAGTGACAAAGTTAGAGGGGTTGCTATCACTCCAGACAGGGAAAGAGCCATTTCCGCATCCGATGATTATACTCTAAAGCTTTGGGATTTGGACATCAGTAAAGAATCTTCATCTAGAGGTCACAATAATTCTATAAGAGTAGTAAGTCTGACTCCAGATAGCAAAAAAGCCGTTTCCGCTGCGGATGATTGTACTCTAAAGCTTTGGGATTTACAAACAAATCAGGTAATTTTTAGCTTTGAAGGTCATACTCGTCCTATCAAAGCATTAGTGATCAGTCCTGACGGAAAAACAGTCATTTCCGGCTCAGATGATCATACTCTCAAACTGTGGGATTTGCAAACAGGTAAGGAAATCTATACTTTTGAAGGTCATGAAGACTGGGTAACGACCTTAGCAATTAGTCCAGACGGGAAAAAAGCCATTTCCGCTTCCCGGGACAAAACCCTCAAACTGTGGGATTTGCAAACAGGTAAGGAAATCTATACTTTTGAAGGTCATGAAGACTGGGTAACGACCTTAGCAATTAGTCCAGACGGGAAAAAAGCCATTTCCGCTTCCCGAGACAAAACTCTCAAACTGTGGAATTTAGATCAAGGTCAGGAAATCAATACTTTTATTGTTGATAGTCCTATTAGTTCTTGTACATTTTCTCCGGACGGGTTTACTATTATAGCAAAGGAGGAATCAGGACGGGTGCATTTTTTCCGATTGGAAGTAACTTAAAATCAGGTGAAAATTATCACAGATATTCCTAGATATATCCCGGAATTTAGACAAATAATTACCGAAAAAAATCGTGATTTTGTCGGTCGTGAATTTGTCTTCACTGCTATTGACAACTTTCTCCATAAGTGTCACCGAGGCTATTTTACCATAATCGGTGAACCTGGTATTGGCAAAAGTTCTATCCTTGCTCATTATGTTAGCCAAAATCCAGGAGTCCTTTATTACAATGTGGAACTAGCTGGTAAAAGTCATCCTGCTGAATTTTTGACTAATATTTGTACTCAATTACGAGAAATTGCTCAATATCAAGGTATTAAAAGTTTTCCATCTAATTTTCCTGATGCTACTACGGAAAATAGTAGTTTTTTGTCTTCTTTATTACAACAAGTCAGCGATAAACTAAATTTAGAACAACGATTGATCATTGTTATAGATGCCTGTGATAAAATTAACATGAATCAGCAAACAAGAGGTGCAAATATATTTTATTTACCTCGTTATCTTCCTGAAAAGGTTTATTTTATTCTCAGTCGTCGTCCATTTGTAAAAGATAAATCAGGTTTATTAATTGAAACACCTTGGGAATCTTTAGATTTGTCAAATTACCCGGAACAAAATCGTCTTGATATTCAAAAATATTGGCAAAATTATTTGAATACTCACAATATTGATCATCAATTATTAACACAAATTACTGAGGAAGAAAGTAATTTTATGTATGTTAAGGAAATTTTGACTGCTGTTAATCATCAAGTTGATAGTGATCATTTACAAACTTATTATCAACAGCATTTAGATAAAATGAATTTAATGACTAATAAACAACAGAAAATGGCTGCTTTGGTATTAACTATGTTGATAGAAACAGCATCAATATCTGTGGAAACAATAGCAGCAAGATTAGATGTAGATGAATATGATGTTAAGGTAATTTTAGATAAATGGCGAGAATTTCTGCATTTAGAATCAACAACCACAGGAATCAATTATAGTCTTTATCATCGCAGTTTTCGTAATTGGTTAACACAGATAAATTAAAATTTTCAAGGGTGTTGGAAAAGTTGTAAAGGTTACAGGATAACCTCTCTTTAAACCTCTTCTTGTCAAATAGATAAATATATGCGATTTGACAAATAGTGGGTATGAAATTAGCTTCATAAGTGTTAAGCTTTTGCTAATAAAGGTGCAGCAGCTAGGAGGGTTTGGGTATAAGGGTGTTGAGGATGGGCAAAAATTTGTTTAGTCTCTCCTATTTCCACTATTTTACCACTATTCATAACCGCAATGCGATCGCACAAAAATCTTGCTAACCACAAATCATGGGTAATAAACAAATAGGTTAAATCAAATTCTGCTTTGAGTTGTAACATCAAATCAAGAACTTGTGTTTGCACGCTGGCATCTAACATACTCACTGGTTCATCACATATTATCAGTTTGGGACGAGTAATTAAAGCTCTGGCTATGGCTACCCGTTGTTGTTGTCCCCCAGACAAATCGGCGGGATAACGTTGATAATATAATTCTGCGGGGGTTAATCCCACTTTTTCTAACATCCATAAAACCTGTTCTTTCGCTTTTTCAGAATTAGCTAAATTGTGAATTAATAAAGGATCTGCTATACTTTGTCCTACCGTCATAGCTGGATTTAAACAAGCATGAGGATCTTGAAAGATCATTTGGATTTGTCTACGGGAAGAACGGATTTCTTGACGGGATAACCTGGTTAATTCCTGTCCTAAAAATTCGACTTTTCCCGATGTGGGACTAATCAATTGTAAGATGGTTCTCGAAAGTGTACTTTTTCCACAACCAGACTCTCCCACTAAGCCTAAAATCTCCCCAGCATACAATTCTAAATTAATTCCATCTACGGCTTTAATTGTTTGTCCTTCTTCTTTAAATATCCGTTCAATAAAATTCGGTTCTATGGTGTAATGCTGTTTAAGTTCTGTAATTTTTAAAATGGGATTTACCTTTTCTGTTCCCTGTTCCCTGTTCCCTGTTCCCTCTTCCTTTTGAATATGTAAAGCTGCTTTTAATAAAGATTGAGTATATTCATGTTGAGGATGAGCAAATACAGTTGCCGTTTTCCCCATTTCCACCATTTTACCCTGATACATAACTCCAATGCGATCGCAATATTCCCCCACCATTGCTAAATCATGGGAAATCAATAATAATCCCATGTTTTCTTCCCCACACAATCGCGTTAGTTCTTGGAGAATTTGAGCAGAAACAGTCACATCTAAACTTGTCGTTGGTTCATCCGCCACAATTAATTTAGGACTCAACAGCAAAGCCAAAGCAATAGCTACCCGTTGACGCATTCCCCCACTAAACTCATGGGGATATTGACTCCAACGACTAGCGGGAATTTTCACCTTTTCCAAAGTCGCTAAAGCCTTTTCTTTCGCTTGCTGTTTGGATAACTCCGGTGCATGAGCTTGTAAAGTTTCAATACAATGATTGCCAATTGTCATCAACGGGTCAAGGCGAGTCATGGGATCTTGAAAAATCAAAGCCACTGCTTCACCACGAAACTTTTGCATTTGCGCTGGTGTCAAATCCAATACAGATTGCCCCTGGAATTTAACTAATCCTTCCGTGCGACTGGAATTAGGCAATAAACGCATTATTGCTCGTCCAATCGTAGATTTTCCACAACCGGACTCTCCCACCAATCCCATTTTTTCCCCAGGCTGAAGAATAAAAGATACATCGTCAACCGCCCAGCTTTCCACCTCTTCACCACGTCGAGGATAAGCTACACGGAGATTTTCAACACTAAATAAAGCTTCATTCATAATTAATTAATTAAATAAATAGTCGGACAAAATTAAATTCACTCGTTGAGAGAGGGAACAGGGAACAGGGAACAGGGAACAGGGAACAGGGAACAGAAAAATCAATTGTGTATACTCAACACGGCTTAATAATTTGATTCTGTGGGTAGGGGTAAAGCAAAAGCTGATATGTGTCAACTTAAGCTCAAATCCCTACCACATCTCGTTCCTAGTCTCTGACTAGGAATGCAGTTAATGAGGCTCTGCCTCTAATATTATTGAAGGCAGAGCCTTCTAGAATTCATTCCCAGTCAGAGACTGGGAATGAGGTAACTTGAGTTCTTTGCGGGATAGAGATTTTACGTTAAGTTGACACCAATGAGCAGTGCTAAACTCCCACAAATCTAGGTTTTTCGTAATTTTGTAAAAGTCCATGTCTCAACCGTGTTTAGTATAATTAATTTCGTCCCATTACTTATTCCTTCTTCATCCTGAACTCCTGACTGGGCGCAGGCCCTGCGCCCCTACCTCCTGACTATTGATGTACTTGAATTAATCGCTGTTTGAGACGTTCCGCTTCACCGGAATCAACTAAACAACCCTTTTCCAATAAAAAAGCACCATCACAGTAATTTAACTCTTCTAAGCGATGAGTTACCCATAATGCCGTAATGCCACGACTCTTAACGAGATTACGGACACTAGCCACTAAATCGAGTTGACTATCTGGATCTAGTAAAGCAGTAGGTTCATCTAATAATAAAACATCACAATGACGAGCGATCGCTCCAGCAATAGCTACCCGTTGTTTTTGTCCACCAGAAAGCGCGTAAATAGGTCGTCGCTGTAAAGACAATAAATTTACCGCCCCCAAAGCTTCCTCAACCCTAGCCTTCACCATTGCAGGTTGTAACTTTTCTGCCACCAACCCAAAAGCCACATCAGCACCAACCGTTGGCATTACCAATTGATGATCAGGATTTTGGAACACAAAACCAACAGCAGGTGAGATATTAACTTCCCCAGATTGAGGAGCTAATAAACCCGCTATTAATCTCAGAAGCGTAGATTTACCACTGCCATTTGTCCCCAGAAGCATCCAAAACTCACCTTTAGGTACTTGAAGAGAGCAAGATTTGATCACTTGCTCCCCATTAGGCCAAAAGAAGTTTAAATCATTAACTTCAATGCCTACTGCTGTCATGTTTATACCTTGTGTTATTCAGCAGTAAAAGCAGCAAAGCCAGGTGGTTTACCACTGCTAGTAGCCGCACTATCTTTTTGGATAATCTGGACTCCCGAAATTTCACTAGCACGGACAGCAATTTTTTTCTCTGTTTTGCCTTCGCACTTGAGTTCCACAATATCAGGATTTCCAGAACGCATTGCCGCCAAAATTAGCTGGTAAACAGCCTCGGCATCTTCAGTAGACTTACGTTGTACTGATATGGGGAAAGCAGTATTTCTGATGCTTAAGTCAATGGTAAACATTTAGAATTAATGAATTTTCACTTTAAGACCTATTCTAGCGTCAGTTGTCAGTTGTCAGTTGTCATTGGTCATTGGTCATTGGTCA
This sequence comes from Aphanizomenon sp. UHCC 0183, assembly GCF_009712065.1. NCBI lineage: Bacteria > Bacillati > Cyanobacteriota > Cyanophyceae > Nostocales > Aphanizomenonaceae > Aphanizomenon > Aphanizomenon sp. UHCC 0183. The sequence continues at coordinate 10,124 of NZ_VILC01000084.1, forward strand.
TTGGTCATTGGTCATTGGTCATTGGGAAGAAATATTCCCCCTACTTCCCCTACTTCCCCTACTTCCCCTACTCCCTCTACTCCCCCTACTCCCCCCACTCCCCCTACTCCCCCCACTCCCCAACTCCCCCAACTCCCTATTTAGCTGCTGGTAATGGTACACCTAATAAACTCAAATTCAAGGCATGACCACCCGTCACCAAATAAACAGGTTCACAGATTGTCCCTAATTGTCTCACTAAAGCGCCCAGGCGATCGCGGAATTTGCGCCCTAGAGGATAAGCTGGAACTACACCCCAACCTGTTTCTTCCCCCACAAATATGACATCAGCAGCCACTAACGGCAGAATTGCCAGAAACTCCCTCACAGTATTTTCCCAAACTAAATCCTCCTCCTCCAGAAAATTAGCCACCCAAGTTCCTAAAGAATCCACCAACAGGCAAGTATGCGGCTGAGATTGAGCCAAAGCAGCAGTTAGTTCCCCAGGGACAGCAAGAGTTATCCAATCTTGAGGACGGCGTTGTTGATGTTTTTGAATGCGTTCTTGCCATTCTAGATCATCAGGATTTTGTGTAGCTGTGGCAATGTAGACAACATTTTTTTCCGACTTTATCGCCAAATCTTCCGCCCATTCACTTTTACCAGAGCGGGCTGCACCTGTCACCAAAATTATTTTCCCCATTATTTGATAATATAATGTTTCATCAGGAAGAATACACGAGTTAAATCAAGTATCCCCAAAATCAACACCCTTCTGTACTCCTGAATTCTTTCTTGCCAAAGACCATAAATTTTAGGATATGCTTATGAAACCAGGGCTAAAACGGATAGAGGCTACGCTGCATGATTTAAAAACTCGCAATGATGATGTCACCACAGAACCAGGTGAAGAAAGCAAACGTTCCTTTTCCTTTCGCATTAGTATCCGTCCCCAGGAATCTCCAGAAAATTCCCAAAATCCAACCCAAACCCATCATAGTAACTTAGACGCAGATTCAGTTATTCATGAAACTCCAGAGGCAAATTTATTTCCTCAGCATAGTTCCGTCTCAGCCTTTCCAGCCCAAGAAAATGGAGAAAAAACGCCAACTCTCCCGAAATTTAAAACTCCATCCTTCAGCAATCATCGTCACGGCGCTAACCCAGCACTGGCCATGAATATGCTCCAAGAAATTCAAGACAAAGTAGCTGATTGGCAACTAGAACTACAAAAAATAATACAGCAAATTCAGGATATTTATTTAGAAGGGCCAATTATTAACGGTTGGTTGGAATCTAATGTCCAAGAACCAGAAACAGTGGGAACAGCCGCATTACGCCATGCAGAAATAGAGCGTCTCATGAACTATGTCGAAGAAATCTGTGCTAGTAGTGAAAAAGAATCTCATAAACCACTACACACTGACTACCGATTATGTGGAGTAGATACAGCCGGTCAAGTGTGGTCTCGTCCCTGTCCAGTTGAACAAGTTCCTAGTGTTAGTATAGCGATCGCACGTCACCAAAGATTAAGGCAACTCTTAGGACGCAAACAAGACCTAGAAAATCGCTTGAGTCAATTAGCGGAAACCTTGGTGATGTTACATAGTCATATTCAACAAAATTAAAACAATTACTTGCAGATTGAAATATTTTCTCACTGAATCCAAAATACAGTAGCTATAGAGCAAAAATCATGCTACTGTAGAACTACATGATGAAACTTTAGCAATCAAAACTATGCAACTTAAACGCTGGGAATCCCCACGTCGAGAAGGCAGAAACGATAAAGGCCGAGGTGGTGCTGCGAGAAAACGGCAACTAAAAAAACAAAGACAGATGCTCAGACAGAAACTCAAAGAAAATCAAAGGTCAAATGATCATCACAACAATAAACAGGGGGAAAGTTCAACTTCCCCCTATTTTTTGGCCTTTTTTCCCCAATAGCCCGATTAGGTATATTGCTTTAGAAGCGGATGTACTACCTATTCCCGAAGAAAACAATGATTAAGTTTTTTGGAAAAAGTTAAATTTTTAACCTTTTTGAGTATATTTTCAAGTAAGGAACTCAAGTAAGGAGTTAAAGTAATAATGGCTAACGCAACAATTACTACAAAAGGGCAAGTAACTATACCTAAAGAAATTAGGGATTATCTAAATTTAGATACAGGGAGTAAAGTTGATTTTGTCATTGATGAAAATGGCATAGTTAAACTTATTCCTCTCAATATACCTATTCAAAAATTATCTGGAATTTTGCACAGAAAAGGCATGAAAGCTACAACTTTGGAAGAAATGGAACAAATAATTAGTGAGGCTGCAAGTGATTGGACTTGATACAAATATTATAGAAGATATATGAAAATACACAATGAACATAAACTAAATTTGGGTTTAGCTCACGACAATTTAGACTAATTGAACGAAAAATAAAAATTAAATTTCCTCCTGACTAAGCAGCATGATTATAAAATCAGAATTAATGACATCTAAAGGCAGAAAAGGGGAGTCAACAGGAAACATCTGAATAGATAATTTAGTTTCCGTACTAGCAGCGCGAACAGCTTTTAAATAACAATCAGAAAATAGTTCTAAATAATAAGGTTTGAGACTAGGACTATCCTCCAATAAAGATTCAATTTGATAAAACTGTTCCCAAATTGTACTTACCCAACTAGAAGAACGTTTTTCAGGTTGAAATTGATATTTAAGCAAGTGCATCAGTAAAACTATGAGTCGGTTTTTTAATTCACGCCGTTTTTCTTTCCCCATATCCTCTATTTCTGCAATCAAATGCTCAAAATCAACTTGTTCTAGTTGGCGATTACGTAATAACTTAGCTGTAGTTTCTATCCACAAATAATAATCCTGATCATAAAGATAACTACTCAAGAATGTAGATTGTAAATTGGTAGTCATAACAGATAGCCTTATTTATGCCATTATTTTACTATATCATATTAATCACAAAGATGTTATTCTCAAGTGAATTTGTAAATAATTACAATTAATATAAAAAACCGGGAAACAGTAACGTCTCCCAGTTTATTTCTGTAAAGGTATAGCCTAGCTATACCCTAATTTATTGCTGAAAAAGATTGAGAAAATTAAACTTTAGCAGCCGCTCTCATTACCAATTCACCCTTAGCATACTTAGCAGCAAAATCTTCTAAAGAAACTTGCTTAATCTTGCTTGCGTTACCAGCAGTACCAAACTGTTGATAACGGTCAGCACAAACCTTTTGCATATATTTAATAGAAGGCTTGAGGAAGTGACGAGGATCAAATTCCTTGGGATTAGAAGCCAAAGCTTCACGGACAGCCGCAGTAATAGCCAAACGGTTATCGGTGTCAATATTTACCTTACGAACACCACTCTTAATACCTTTTTGGATTTCTTCCACAGGTACACCGTAGGTTTCAGGAATAGCGCCACCATATTGGTTAATAATTGCCAACAAATCTTCAGGTACAGAAGAAGAACCGTGCATTACCAAATGGGTGTTAGGTAAACGGCGGTGAATTTCTTCAATGCGGCTAATAGCCAAAATTTCACCAGTAGGCTTACGGGTAAACTTGTAAGCACCATGACTTGTACCGATAGCCACAGCCAAAGCATCAACTTGAGTTGCTTCTACAAAGCTAACAGCTTCATCGGGGTCTGTTAACAATTGAGAATGGTCAAGAGTACCTTCAAAACCGTGACCATCTTCAGCTTCACCCGCGCCGGTTTCTAAAGAACCCAAACAACCCAATTCACCCTCAACACTGACACCCAAAGAGTGAGCAACGTTGACAACTTCACTGGTAACTCTCACGTTATATTCAAAGCTGGCAGGGGTTTTAGCGTCAGCTTCCAAAGAACCATCCATCATGACGCTGGTGAAGTTGTTCTTGATAGCTGAATAGCAGGTAGAAGGAGCATTACCATGATCTTGGTGCATGACAATGGGAATCTCAGGATAGGTTTCTACCGCAGCCAAAATCAGGTGACGGAGGAAGTTTTCTCCGGCATAGTTACGAGCGCCGCGAGAAGCTTGTAAGATTACGGGGCTATCTGTTTCCACCGCAGCCTTCATGATTGCTTGAATCTGCTCTAAGTTGTTGACGTTAAAAGCGGGGATACCATAACCGTGTTCAGCAGCGTGATCCAAAAGCAACCGCATTGGTACGAGAGCCATATATATTCCTCCTAATTTGGGTATTTAGCTAGTCAGTTTAATAAAAGCGTAATCTTTATTTTAATGTAATTTTTACGCTAATCTTAATGTTTTTTTCAACTTACAGAAAATTATATCTAGTAGTGGGTGCTTTTGTTGAGAAAATTTATAGGCTGATATTCTCCAGCTATGTAATCTTTTTGTAAAGCTAGAAACTAAGTGTTAGCCTGTGCATTTACCGGGCGATCGCAATTTGCAGTTCAAACGTATACAACAAACCAGTCATTTAAAGTTTCTTGTCAATGCGTAACTCCTAGTCTTAATTAATCAGTAATAAATCGTTAATTGGCTTTATATTTAACATAGCCACTATAGCCAGTTTTGACTACAGTGGATATATAGACAATTCTTATATTTTATTGGCTAAATGGTAATAAAATGCTATGTAGCCACTAATGCTATTTTGGAAATTAGTGGCTATAGTGGCTATATAGGAAAATACTTAGAGACTTCCAAATAAAAAAATACTCAACAACCTAATGCAAAAATCTCTCAAACCCTTATTCCTCTGTGTCCTCTGCGCCTCTGTGGTTCGTTAATCAGGATAATTTATTTCTTGGAAGTCCCTTATGGATAAAAACAAGGAGAAAGTCAATAAAACAGATATGGTACAAGTCCGCGTTAGCTTACCAGAAGATTACCGTAGGCTGTTTAAGGCATATTGCACCGAACAAAATACGGATATGAGTAAGCGTATAACTGAGTTAGTTGAAACTGAATTAAAAAGAGCAGGGAAAATTTAGCGATCGCCAACCTTAAATGACTAGACCAGGATATACAGAAGCTTTTCTCAGAGGGAGAAAGGCGTTAAGACGGGGTAAATGTCCTAGTGAGCAAGACATTGAGCATATTTACCAGCAAGGTTGGGAAACTCACTTGGGGGAAACTGAGAAGGGGTTACTAGAAAAATGTCGAAAGGAGTATGACAGCGATGACAGTAGCAACCAGCATTGAAACTGTACAACAATGGCTAAACCAGACTGATGGATTAAGACTTGTACAGGCAACCAGTAATGAAGGTAAACTTATTACCTCAAATGAAATCTTGGCACTAGCAGAACGCTGTGAATGGGTAGAAACTGACGATATTTCTGATACACCCTATGCCAAAGACGGCTATTTATACCCTATTAGTTTAGAACTTGGTTGGGGTAATCCAGATGATGCCTACACAACTTCCAATAACGCCAAAGTCTTATTTTTCAACGCTTATTATCAAAAAGCTAGTTAGATTCTAGTTATGGGGATCACCTATTGATTGATCCCCAACATGGTATGTATCCCACTCTGAACCTCTGCTGATATTTGAAAAGCTGCAAAATGCTTTACCTACTGGTATCAAAATTGAGTTGGAAATTCTTGCTAAAGCGATGTTTGTTCCCTCTAGAGGAGCTAAGAATTATATGATCTGGCATGAAGATGGTAAAATTACTACCAAGGGTTCATGGCGGAAAAGAGACCGTTCTCGTCTGGAAAAGGAGTTTCCTTTGAACTACTTGACACAATATCTTCTGTCAAAAGCTAAGGCAGAACAATATTACCAGGAATTAACCAAGGTTATTCGTTCTGGTGATTTTCCTGTGGAACAGTTACAGGTTACTCGGAAAATCAAGAAGGGTGAAAAGGCTCTTTTGGTTCTGGGTAATACTGGGGATGTTGTGACGTTTTATCAAGGAATTACGGGGTTGACTAATTCTGAAGCCTATTCCAGTGGGTATTATTTGGAGTTGATTGCTAAAAAACGAGATGAGTTACTTTCGGTTGTTGAGCCTCAAGGCGATGTGGGAAAGCAGTTGAGTTTGTTTTGAGTAGGGGATTATACTAATGATGAAGGCGATCGTCTATGGTAATGGAGTGGGCGATCGCGTACAGTATGACTGTGCTAATTGAAATACAGGATATTTGGTGCAGCTTTTGGTAATTTAGCTAGATAAGTAGTTTGTACAAAAGATTACATAAATATATTTTATTTGTGGTTATATTGCATTGTTTATATGAATCTGGTAACATCTTGTATATTTAAGTAATTTAAACTGTTAAAAACCAACAAGATGAATTTATCTCCACAAGAAAAAGAGAAATTTTGGACAGCCTTACTAAGTGCTTATCGAGATTATGACGCTCTCAAAATGATGGTAGCATTCAAGCTAGGAGAGAACTTAGAAGAATTTGCTGGCAGGGGTAAATTACAAACTGTAGTTTTCAATCTCATCGATTCAGCAGAAAACAGAGGCAAATTAGAGTATCTAATTTTAGGAGCTTATGAAGGAAATCCGAATAATCGAGACTTGAGAAAGTTTTATGAAACAGTATTCAGAAAGTTTAAACAAAGAGCAATTTTAGATTCTAATACTGTTCAACCTAGAGATTTTGGTCCCGATATTGATTGGCATGAAACAACAGATGAAATTGAGTTAGAAAAATTTTTTAAGAAACAACCAGATTGGTATGATGTTGGCTTTTTACAGAGAATTCTTGAACAGGCTAAATCAGTATGTCGAGTTGAATTACCTAATTTATCAAATAATCAAATCATTACAGCAACCGGAGTTTTTCTTGATACTAGATACATCTTGACTAATTATCATGTAATCAACCACAATGCTAATGATAAATTAGAAACAAATGCCAAAAATGTCAAGATTAGTTTTGGTTGCTTTAGTTTAAAAGATGGGCAAGAAACTGCGCCAAGATCGTTTCGGTTGAATTCCCAAAAACCTATTATTGCTTCTAGCCCAGTAGAAGTATTAGATTATGTTTTACTGCAAATTGAAGATGATTTTCCTCAAAATTTTGATTCAGAAGATACAATAATAAAACCTGCTCCTTGTTCTCATATAGCTCTTTCTGAAAGCGATGGAATCAATATTTTACAACACCCTAATGGAGAATCAATGAAGCTTTCTATTACTTGTGATGGTATTACTGGAATTTATCCTAACAGTGGACTAGTTCAGTATATCAATAAAACATCTGTAGGTTCTAGTGGTTCACCATGTTTTAATGAAAACGGGGAACTAGTGGCATTACACCATGCTCAACGTTGTAAATCGTTTGGTACAATCCGTGAGGGGATTTTATGGAGTGCCATTTATAAAGATTTAGCTCGAAAATCTATTTGTATCAAATAAACTTTATTAATTAGTAATTAAAAATATGAGTCGTCGTATTGTTGAAACCGAATTACAAGCATCAGGACAATCATCAAATGTAGATGGTTATCTAGACAAAATAATGAAATATATTCCCTCGGAAATAGTGGGAATATGGATTACCATAAAAACAGTAATAGAGGGAAATAATGATATTCCTCAAAGCGGAATTTTATGGGGAATATTTATATTTTGTTTGTTTTTAACTTTTGCTTATATTCGGTTATTACCATCAGATTCAAAACAAAAGCCAACTATCAAACAAACTATTATTTCCGTAGGAGCTTTTATAGTTTGGGCTATAGCTATTGGTGGTGAACCGTTCAAATCTCTTCCTGGTTATTATCCTGTTTATGGCTCGATTCTGATGATACTCTACACAGCTATTCTTCCTATTATTCCTTTAGAGCAACGTAAATTGAGTTAAAAAATAATGAAGTTAGAATTATCTCCAGAAGAAAGAGAAAACTTTTGTCTAGCACTACGGGATGCTTATCGAGATTACGACGATCTCAAAATGATGGTAGCATTCAAGCTAGGGCAAAACCTAGATTTGATTGTTGACAAGAAAAGGTTAGATATTGTTGTTTTCGAGATTATCCAATTTTTAGAACCTAGAGAAGAATTGGATCGTTTAATTGTAGGAGCTTATGAAATAAATCCTAAGAATTCAAAACTTAAACATATTACTTTTCAGCTATTAAGCAAAATAATTAATTGCCCGAAAACTGATTTAGACAATTTTGAAGAAGCATTTAAACAAAGAATTGTTAATATAGTAAAAGAACTTGGTATTGTTAAAATTAACACTGTAGCTAAACCTGAATCCCAGAATCAGCAACTGAACAACCAGGCAGAAAACACTGAGTTAGATTTGATTTATAGTCTCATTAACCATTCGTATACACTCTCTAGTCAAGGAAATTATTTAGAGGCACTTATAACAGCTTTACAAGCAACTTTGCAATTTGAAAAAGTGAAAGGGGCAAAGGTTGATATTGGGATACAGGTTGTAGTTGCGCTATGGCAAGCAGTTTATGGAGTACAAGAGTACAACAGGTTAGAAGGACATAAAAATACAGTAACAAGCGTAGTTTTCAGTCCTGATGGCAACACAATTGCCTCTGCTAGTTGTGATAAGACCATTAAGTTGTGGAATCTCGATGGCAACTGCATTGCTACTCTGAACCAACATAGCGATGCAGTGACAAGCGTAGTTTTCAGTCCTAATGGCAACACAATTGCTTCTGCTAGTCGTGATAAGACCATTAAATTGTGGTATCTTAATGGCAACTGTTATGGGAATCTCACTGGGCATGGCAATACAGTTACAAGCGTAGTTTTTAGCCCTGA
>NZ_VILC01000085.1:0-6191 GCF_009712065.1 Aphanizomenon sp. UHCC 0183
GCAATTTTCATCACTAACAAACCATCTATAAATTACCATCCTGTCAATCCTTTAATCCTGGTTATCCTGATTCAGAATATTTTTCTGTAACCCTTAAATGTTAAAACTTACAAGTCTCGACGCGAGAGAAGAGACAACTTCCCCTGTTCTTCCCATCCCCCCAATACCCCTCATACCCCACCCTTCCCAAACGTCTAGATCATTGCGTTGTGTTAGATCCCCGACTTCTTCAAGAAGTCGGGGATCTGGGATGTTATAATATTAACTATTTTTCCCAGTAATTGATAGTCCTTCTACTATCAGCGATGGTGTATAACAAGAACCATTCCAATCCGCATCTCCACCTAGTTGCACCACTTGTTTTAGGGCTGTGTAGACGTTACCTGCTACCATCGTATCTTTGACTCTGCCAATTATTTGCCCGTTTTTGACCCGATATCCCAAATCAACATTGATGGAAAAATCACCTGATAGTCCGCTACAACTACCTAACATTTGATCGATAATTAAGCCATCATCCATCTTTTTAATCAAGTCTAATAGGGAAAGATCACCAGGTTGAATCAGGAAGTTAAATAATCCAGGAGTGGGATAACTACCTAAGCCAGGGCGAAAGCCATTACCAGTGCTACCGCTGTTTAATTGTTGTCCAGTGGTGCGATCGCTATAAAAATTCCGTAAAATCCCATTTTCGATAAATATCAATGACTGGGTAGGTTGACCTTCATCATCAAAGGGACAACTATAGGGACCAGCTTTTGGGTTTTGGTAAAGGGTCAGGGTGGGGGCAATAACTGGTTTACCCAATCTATCTGCCCAGGGGGAAGCCTTTTCCAAGATGTGTTTACCATTCAAAGCTGATTGCACAGTTCCCCACAGCATATCTGCTGCTTTGGAAGTGAACAATACAGGACTACGACCACTGGGACTAGGAATGTTTTCTTTAGCCCAATTTAAGCGCTGTAAAATTTGGCTGGCTACTTTCTCTGGGTTGAGTTTATCGCGTTGAGTTTGACCATCAGCAACACTGAGAAAATCATCACCTCTCACCCATTCCGCTGACATATAGCAGCTAAGTGTGGTGTCGGTGTAGTGAGAATCTAAACCTTTGCTGTTGATCAGTCTAGTGTTTTCTATATCGCATTCCCAGTCACTATGGCAAAGAATATCTGGATAGACATCACGAATTAAGGCGATCGCTTCTTTGCCCCAGTTAATCAACATCTCTACAGATACAGATGTGCCTAAATCTGGGTAAGATTGCCCCGTATAACTATTTAATTCAACCGTTTCCGGTGGATTTAATTGACTCAGTGCCAAAGATTTTTCCACCATAGCTTGGGGATCAACATCGCCATAAGCCACCGTCAAACCGGGACAACCATTCCGCCATAGCCGTAGGGCTGTACCCTCAGATTGACTGGTTTCTAGTTGTTTGAGACGGTTGGCTTCAAAAAAAACTGGTCGAGAAAGCGATCGTGACTGATATACTTCCGCAGCCTCAGCACCAGATTTGAGGGCAAGTTCTAGCAGTTGTTCCGCCAGTGTATCTTGTAACAAATTTGCAGAACCCATGTCCCTTTATGAATTATGGATTTTGGATATAAATCGCTTAATAGACGCACATTATTATCCCATTAGCGTGTCATCAACAGTTACAAAAAAGGGAACAGGGAACAGGGAACAGGGAACAGATAAGAAACACTCATTTGCACCAGTTTAGAGCTTATCCCTGCTTGTACCCTCATGGCAAATTGATTTCTTGTAACAGCCAAAAGCCCGCAAAATCTTGGGATTGAGAATCGGACTGGACACCAATAAAATGTACGCCATTGGCTTGTTCCTTAGCTACCGCAAAGCCCTGTGCTTCTGCCAAAAGTTCAGGAGTGCGGATATTAGCCACCACCCAACTTTCCGTAGCCCCCGTTTCTAAAATCAACCTGTTGCCTTGCTTGGTGTCAAAGTGCAAATAAGCCATTTCTAAACCAGACATCCAACCCGCTATGGGTAAAGCCCTGGGGGAGAAAATCAAAATTCCTGGTATCCGAGTTTCTGGGGACAATTGCGCCAAGTCTAGGGGAAAAGCTTCACCAAAGCCAATTTCCCAATCCGGCATTTCCGCCAAATCACTAGCCTCTAAAGTCACAAAAGCCCATTGTTTTCCTTCTAACGCATCTGGTAATCGCTGGGGCAAGGGTCTATCTAAACGCACCGAAGGATTAACTACCCCCTGATATCCTGGTTCTTGGGGATAAACTTCCTTCATTCGCTGCTGTATCCACTGGTTGAGAACCAACGTCCGCCGACTTGGTACGGCGGGTACTCCCACATCTTCACAGGATTTGGTGATCATGTTATTCATTTGGCGGCGGAAAAAGCGGATTTTGGTAGGTGCTGTACCAGCTTCTTCTATCGCTTCCTGGATTGCTGTCCGTAGCCAACCCGAATTTACCTGGGTACTTGGGCAATATTTAGCATAGCGAAACAGAGAATCCGTTGGTGTACCAATATCTACAGGACTTTCGCACACCAACATTTCCCACACTTTTTTCTGATTTTCGTCCAAAATCGGACGGGAGTAAAAATCGAGTTCCCAGTACATTTTTCTCTGGCTGCCCATGTTTTAGCGGTAAAAATCTGATGACTTAAATATTTGTGATTTCCTAACTTTACCAATTTACAGGAGCATTGATATTTACTAATTTTGGAGAATAACAATATACGCTTTTACAAAAAATAGATGCAATATAATGTACTAAAAAGGAAGATCCAGTCTCTATCCTTGACAGTAGCGTTGGGCTTGAGCTTGATATAAGTAGGTTGGTGTTGAAAATTGTCGTTATGGCAAGGCAAAAGGCAAGAGGCAAGAGGCAAGAGTGAAGAGGGTTTGGGCGATTTTACATTTCTTTACACAGTTTGGTTTTATTGTGTTCACCTACTTATATTACGGCTTATGTGAATTAAATGCTGAAACCCTTGTAATACCGTTGATGATTCTGGAATTATCGTTCTAGAGAACTCTGGAAACCCTGATAGAACCACAATATTTTTAACTCGCATAAGGCGTATATTTGTAAAGAGCGATCGCATTTTTGGATCTAACTGTATATTTGTTATCACCATTTGGTGATTTGGATTTGTTTACTCTAAGAGAAATCCACAAAAAAGATGATCCAATCTTGTGGGATGTGGGATGGGCATCTTGCCCGTCCTTGTATTATTAGCGGGCAAGATGCCCGCACCACAAGAAATTTTAGGATATTTTTTTAATTGGAAGTCTCTAATATGTAAGTGAGCGAGGGGGGAAACCGGAAAAATTAGTTCCCTCCCCAAAGCATCGGGGAGGGTTAGGGTGGGGTAATTTGAGGAATAATGGTGATTCGATAACTTGTGTGTACAGAGTAGCCTTTTAGGAGCTATCGTGTACACACAAGTTAAAACTGTTCCCTGTTCCCTGTTCCCTGTTCCCTGTTCCCTGCCTTCACAGATAACTTTTTCAGCAAACCCTAAATATAGTTTGTCAACTCATCAAACTTAGCCCGAACCACCTGTATATCCTGCCACATGAGCCACTTAGGCTTTCCTTGTTCCCGTGAAGGATTACGCAACAAGTAAGAGGGATGAAAAATAGGCATACATAAGCGCCCTTCCCACTCCAACCATTGACCACGAATTTTAGTAATCGGACGGTTATCACCAATCACACCCTTCACAGAAGTTGCACCTGTTAATAAGATAATTTTTGGGTCAACCAGGCGAATCTGCTCAAATAAATATGGTTTACAAGCAGCAGCCTCTTCATTAGTCGGTACACGGTTTTCCGGTGGTCTACACTTACAAATATTGGCAATATATATATCTGTTTCCGTACTTAAATTTACCGAAGCTAAGATACTTTCTAGTAATTGTCCTGATCTACCCACAAATGGTAAACCTGTTTCATCCTCACTTTTCCCCGGTGCTTCTCCAATAATCATAATATCGGCTTGGAGATTACCACGCCCAACCACAGCATGAGTCCGGTTCTGGGCTAACGCACAACGCTGACAGCCATTGCAATGTTTTGTCAATTCCTCTACATTCTCATAAGTTCCTGGCGGAATGGGAATTTTATTACTTGTAGTAATTAGCTCTCTTTGGTTTAAGCTGGAGTTATCAAATAAACTAAGTTGAGTCTCATGCTGCATGGAATTTAGAATGGTAACTGGAAACTTCAGAATATTAACGCAAATAAGTAGGTTAGCATTAGAGATCGTCGTTATGGCAAGGCAAGAGGCAAGAGGTAAGAGGCAAGAGTGAAGAGGCAAGAGGCAAGAGGCAAGAGGCAAGAGGCAAGGCAAGAGGCAAGAGTGAAGAGGATTTGGGCGATTTTACTTTTCGTTACATATTTCGGTTTTTTTCCGTTCACCTACTTATTACCACCCATCCTATCAATTAATAGACAGGATTAGATTGGGGCTTTGTCTACCTCATCACAAGTATCGCCCTTTTTTCCAGACAGCACACTCTAATTAATCAAGTTTTAAAGCATTAACTGGCACATCATCCCAAGATTTGACTGTTCGTAATTTTGCAATCCAGCCCTCTGCCTTTTGAGAGTTCGTGAGATTAGTCTTAAACGACTCATGACAATCTCTAGCCTGAGATTCATCACAAGAGGCAATACAGGCGTGAATCAGTCCAGAAGGATCAATTTGTTCATTTACCCAAATATTCATAGTTTATGTTTATATTTTGCAAATAGTCGGATTAAAACCGTCATCTTTAATTTTATAATACTTATTAAATTTATGTACAGAAATAAGCAAAATTCAAGCGAGTATTTAATATCACCAGTTCTTCCCAAATTCCTCTTCCCAATTCCTTTTTAACCCCCATGAGTGCAGAAATTATTTGCGTTGGTACAGAAATGCTGCTGGGAGATATCCTCAACAGCAATGCCCAATATCTTGCTCAACAATTAGCACAGTTAGGCATTCCTCACTACTATCAAACCGTCGTCGGCGATAATCCAGACAGACTCAAAGAAGTTATAGAAATTGCTGCTTCCAGAGTACAAATTCTCATTTTCACAGGTGGTTTAGGACCCACACCCGATGATCTCACCTGCGAAACTATCGCTGATTTTTTTGGCGTTCCTCTCATAGAACGAGCCGATATTGTCGAAGATATAGCCGAAAAATTTGCCCAACGGGGACGAATAATGTCCGCTAATAATCGCAAACAAGCCTTAATTCCCCAAGGTGCAGAAATTTTACCCAACCCTACAGGAACAGCACCGGGTATTATTTGGCAACCCCGTCCAGGATTAACTATTTTTACTTTCCCTGGTGTTCCCAGCGAAATGTATCGAATGTGGACAGAAACCGCAGTACCTTTCCTGAAAAGTCAAGGTTGGGGAAAGGAAATTATTTATAGTCGCAGTTTAAGATTTTGGGGAATTGGAGAATCTGCTTTAGCCGAAAAAGTAGCCCCCTACTTTAATTTAACTAATCCCACAGTAGCCCCCTATGCAGGCAAGGGAGAGGTCAGACTGCGAATCTCTGCTAAAGCCACAGACGCAACAACCGCAGAAGCTTTAATTGCACCCATTGAAAAACAACTAATAGAAATTGCTGGCTTAGATTATTATGGCATTGATAATGACACCCTTGCTGCTGTTGTTGGTAATTTATTAAAGTCTGCGGGAGAAACCCTATCTGTAGCCGAATCTTGCACTGGTGGGGGACTGGGGCAAATGTTAACGGAAATTTCTGGTAGTTCTGATTACTTTTGGGGTGGGGTAATTGCCTACGATAATTCTGTCAAAGTTGGACTATTAGGAGTCAACCCAGAGGATTTAGAGGAATTTGGGGCGGTAAGTGCGACAGTAGCTGAACAAATGGCTATTGGCGTTAAAAATCGGCTTTCAACCACTTGGGGATTAAGTATTACAGGCATTGCCGGACCAACCGGGGGAACCCAAACCAAACCAGTGGGTTTAGTCTATATTGGTTTAGCTTGTCCTGGTAATGAAGTAATCAGTTTTGAACATCGCTTCGGAACAATTCGGGGACGGTCTTTAATTCGTTATGTGAGTGCAAATGCAGCCTTAGATCATCTGCGGAGACATCTGCTCACAAGATAGTAGTCTGGTGAAGGGGGGTAGGGGAGGTAGGGGGGTAGGTAGGGGGGGGAGGGGGGGAGGGGGG
>NZ_VILC01000085.1:6422-18905 GCF_009712065.1 Aphanizomenon sp. UHCC 0183
CGAGTTGAACGAGGTTGGGTTAAGCGACAGCGCAACCCAACCTAGCAAAAATGGACAAGGTATTGATTACTTACTTACAGGTTCTAATTGCAGACTTATTACTTTTTGTTCTTGTTCTTGTTGCTGAAATTCTGTCAATTCTGATTCTATTTCTGCCTTGACTTCATGACGGAACTTGAAAAAATGTTCACCTGTACCCAAAGCAATTAAATAATCATATAATAGATGAGGTTTTTGCCGTGCCATTGTTATTAATTGCTGCCAAAAAACAAACCGTGTAGAACGCAAAATTCCCTGTCGCCAACAAATAGACATTAAAAATTGGAACTCTGGTTTTGTTAAATTTCTTTCATATTTAGCCCGCCAACCTTCCATCATCATAAAATGCCGGAAAGTCCGTTTTAGGTAGGGCATGGGTTCATATAAATTCCAAAAAGCATCAACAAACTCCTCGGCAATTTCCGACATTGGCCGAGTGGGAACAAAATTCATTAAGGCTTTTTGAGAACCCACAAATTCACCTAAACCATCCCTTAACCGTCCTTCTTTTTGCAAGCGAGTCCACATGGCTGTATTGGGTAATGCTTGCAATAAGTTAAGATGGGCTTGGGGAATACAAGTTGCTTCTACAAACTCTTGAATCCGTTTACCTGCACCTGGTTTTTCACCATCAAATCCTAAGATAAAACCAGACATAATTTGTAATCCGGCTTTAGTAATTTTATGGCAGGATTCAACTAAGGAATTGCGGGTATTTTGTGGTTTATTAATTCCGACTAAACTATCTACATCAGGGGTTTCAATTCCCATAAACACCTGCACAAACCCAGCTTTTACCATTAGTTCTAGTAATTCGTCATCTTCTGCTAAATTTAAAGAAGCTTCTGTTAATAATGCAAAAGGATAATTACGTTCTTCCATCCAGGGAATTAATGCTCTTAAAAAGACCTTAGCATTGCGTTTATTGCCAATAAAGTTATCATCAACTATAAATACATAACGCCACCAACCCATCTGATACAAAGCATCTAATTCTGCGAGGATTTGTTCTGGGGTTTTTGTCCGGGGTTTGCGGCCAAAAAGGGTAATAATATCGCAAAATTCACATTGGAATGGACAACCCCGGGAAAATTGCACCGTCATAGCTATATAAGCATTTAAGTCTAATAAATCAAATCGAGGTAGGGGAGTTGTGGTGACATCGGGTTTTTCTGTAGCGCGAAAAATCCCTTTCTCTTCTCCCTTTTCTAAAGCCTCTACAAACATGGGAATAGTAATTTCCCCTTCATCTAAAATTAAATAATCTGCGCCGGCTTCAAGAACAAATTCTGGTACAGATGTGGCAAATGGTCCACCCACTGCCACTTTTTTACCTAACGCCTTACCTTTTCTAATTAATTCACCAAAATCCTGTTTTTGAATGATCATTGCAGAAATAATGACTATATCGCACCATTCCCAATCTGCATCTGTTTCTAGACGGACATTGCGATCGCTCAATCTGAATTCCCAATCACTCGGTAACATTGCTGCCACCGTGATTAACCCTAATGGGGGATTCGTAGATCGTAACCCAGCTAAATCAATGGTTTCCTGATAAGACCAAAAAGAATTAGGCATTATCGGCCAGATTAATAAAGCTTTCATTAAGTATATTTCCCTGAGTTGTTTTTGATCAAAACCTATTTAATTTGAACTATAAAAGTTAGGTCAGTTGGTTTTTATCTCTCTGGAGGTACAGATTCTTTTAGTTTTATATTTAAGAAAATAAATAGACAAGGTAAAGATAAATTACAGTTCAGCAAACAAAATTTATTTACGTCTGAAATCTGAGATAAAATATTTGGTAAATTTACTTGAAAATGGTTATAATACTATTTCCTTAAATTGATGCGTGTTATTAGCAAAAAAATACTTAGGGACTTTTGGGAAAAGCACTCCCTAGCAGAATCAGGACTTTTACTATGGTATCAACGTATATCTGATTCTCAATTGGAAAAGTTTAATGATGTCAGACAAATTTTTCCATCAGCAGATTTAGTTGGTAACTTCACTGTTTTTAATATTAAAGGTAATCATTATCGTTTGATAACCTATATAGATTATGAGTATCAACTCTTATTTATACGTGCTGTACTCACTCATGCTGAATACGATAAGGAGAATTGGAAAAATGACGAGTGGTTTAAAAATTCCTAGTAACTACTATATAAAACTAATTACCACATTTCCTCCACGACCAATTACCAATGAAGATGAATTAATTGCTACCCAAAATCAAATTAATTCTATTTTGGACCAAGGAAATATTACACAAGATGATCGAGACTATCTGAAGGTTCTTGGTACTCTTGTTTATGATTATGAACAACAACATGAAATAATACCTACCTTGACAGGCATAGCACTCCTTCAAGCTTTGTTAGAAGAATCTAATCTGCAACCAAAAGATTTAGTTTCTATCTTAGAAAGTGAGTTAATAGTTTTAGATATTCTCAGTGGTAAATGCCAATTAACGGAAAAACAAATTCAAGATCTAGCTGTGTTTTTTCAAATAGATCCTACTTATTTAGTTGCATAACTGAGTTTTCCGCTTACCTGGTAATTGTAGAAACTTCTGGCAAAAGTCGGAAAAAGAGGAAATATGCTTTTAGAGACTTCCAAATAAAAAAATGTCCCAAAACTGATGCAGAAATTCTCTCTCTGTGTACTCTGTGCCTCTGTGGTTCGTTTCTTAGGATAATTTATTTCTTGGAAGTCTCTTAATAACCTCATCAATAATCCCCAATCACTCCCAATGACTACTAAAATGAGTCTTGTAACCGCCCCATTTACAAAGCTACGGTGTACACACAAGTTATTGAATCACCATTATTCCTCCAATTACCCCACCCTAACCCTCCCCGATGCTTTGGGGAGGGAACTAATTTTTCCTTAATCCCCCCCTTTATAAGGGGGGATTAAGGGGGGTAATTTAACTTGTGTGTACACGATAGATTTACAAAGCGGGGAAGAGGAGATAAATAACGGATAATTATGGGTAAACAGCGCGTTTTGTCGGGAGTTCAACCAACTGGTAACTTACACTTAGGTAACTATTTAGGTGCGATTCGCAACTGGGTAGAAATTCAAGACCAGTATGAAAATTTCTTTTGTGTGGTAGATTTACACGCTATCACTGTACCGCATAATCCCGCCACTTTAGCGGCTGATACTTACAAGATTGCTGCTTTATATTTAGCTTGTGGTATTGATTTACAACACTCTCATATCTTTGTTCAGTCCCACGTTTCCGCACACAGTGAACTCACTTGGTTGCTAAATTGCATTACCCCCCTGAACTGGTTGCAAGATATGATTCAGTTTAAGGAAAAAGCCGTTAAACAAGGGGAAAATGTCGGTGTTGGTTTATTAGATTATCCCGTACTCATGGCGGCGGATATTCTCCTTTATCAAGCTGATAAAGTGCCAGTGGGTGAAGACCAAAAGCAACATTTAGAACTAACAAGGGATATTGTTAATAGGTTTAATCACCAATTTGCCAAAAAAGCACCTGTATTAAAATTACCAGATCCTTTGATTAGAAAGGAAGGTGCAAGGGTGATGAGTTTGACAGATGGGACAAGGAAAATGTCAAAATCAGATCCTTCAGAATTGAGCCGAATTAATATTTTAGACTCTCCAGAGGAGATTACTAAGAAGATTAAACGCTGTAAAACTGATTTGGTGAAGGGTTTAACCTTTGATGATTCAGAACGCCCAGAATGCCATAATTTATTGACACTGTATACGCTGCTGGCTGGAAAAACTAAGGAAGAGGTAGCGGTTGAATGTGCAGATATGGGTTGGGGACAGTTCAAACCTTTATTGACAGAAACGGCGATTCATGCTTTAAAGCCGATTCAGGACAAATATCAGGAGGTAATGGCGGATAAGGGTTATTTAGAGTCAGTGTTGCGGGATGGTGGGGAGAAAGCCAGAGCGATCGCTAATTCTACTCTAGCAGATGTGAAAGCGGCTTTGGGTTTCACTGTTCCGTTGTAATTTTTTACAGGGTTTAGATCCCCGACTTCTTAAAGAAGTCGGGGATCTGAAAAAGATATCTGAGTGAGTAATATATAACTAAGGTTTAGTCTTTAATGTGTAATTCGTTTTACTCTTTAAGAAAACCTCAAGATAAATTTGAACTATGCCGGATACTTATAGCTTTAGTGCTTTTAACAACTTCCGCACAGCCGCCCAAAGGGGTGACTTTTTAATTACCGCCGAAGTTGCACCTCCCAAGGGCGGAGATCCTATCCATACCATCGAAATGGCGGCGACTCTTAAGGGAAGGGTTCATGCTGTCAATATTACTGATGGTAGCCGTGCTGTCATGCGGATGTCTTCCTTGGTAGCCTCGGTGATTTTATTGCAAAATGGGATTGAACCGATTTGTCAGTTTGCTTGCCGCGATCGCAATAGAATTGGATTACAAGCAGATTTAATGGGCGCTCATGCTTTGGGTATCCGCAACATCTTAGCATTAACTGGCGACCCTGTAAAAGCCGGTGATCATCCTCAAGCAAAAGCCGTTTTTGATTTGGAAGCTGTGCGACTATTGCAGTTAATTAGAAACATGAATCAGGGTTTTGATTTTAATGAAAAACCCCTCACTGATGGTGCATTAGATTTATTTGCAGGTGCAGCAGTAGATCCTCAATCGAAAAGTTGGTCAGGTTTACAAAGTCGGTTTGAAAAGAAGATAGCAGCCGGGGCGCAATTTTTTCAAAGTCAATTAATTACTGATTTTGAAATATTAGAAAAGTTCATGAATAAAATTGCCTGTGGTTACAATAAACCAATTTTGGCAGGAATTTTTCTCTTGAAATCGGCAAAAAATGCCCAGTTTATTAATAAGGCTGTTCCCGGTGTGAATATTCCTGAACACATTGTTGAGAGATTAGCAAAAGCGAAACATCCCCTCGAAGAAGGCATGAAAATTGCCGCCGAACAAGTGCAAACTGCGCGGGGATTATGTCAGGGTGTGCATATTATGGCGGTGAAACGGGAAGATTTGATTGCACCAATTTTGGATTTAGCGGGGGTGGAGAAAGTTAATTAGGAAGAAAACAGCTTAAATTATGAATTTAGTAGAGACGTTCCATGGAACGTCTCTACAAGGGTTTTGAGATCACGTATATTTAAATTCAGTCGTTGTCTCTAAATATTGCTAATTTTGCTAAACTAGAACAAACCTCACACCAGCAGGAGGATATATGACTTTTACAACTGATGTCCAGGAAGATTCAGACTTACGCCCTTACCCAGAAACCTCTCTTCCAGATCATACCCAACTACCAGAGTCGGACGGTACTTTTGTGAAAAATTGGCAAGAACATCCACAAAGCATTCTCCTCACGGACTCCATTCAACCAGTATTAAAGAAACTTCATCCTGATGGTCAATATTTTATTGGACAGGATTTGGGTATTTATTGGCGTATTACTGAACCACCGGAAAAAGGTGCAGAAGCACCAGACTGGTTTTATGTTCCCAATGTACCACCTTCTTTAAATGGTAAAACCCGACGCTCCTATGTCCTTTGGCAAGAATTTATTGCTCCATCAATTGTTTTAGAATTTGTTTCGGGGAATGGTGCAGAAGAACGAGATAAAACTCCTTGGAAAGGTAAATTTTGGATTTATGAGCAGGTAATTCGTACTCCTTTTTACGGCATTTATGAAGTAAATAAAGCCAGTATAGAAGTTTATGAATTAATTGGTGGACAATATCAGTTATTAGCAGCAAATGAACGGGGACATTATCCGATTACATCTATGGGTGTTGAGTTGGGTTTATGGCAAAGTGAATATCTGGCTATGGATTTACCTTGGTTGCGGTGGTGGGATTTGCAAGGTAATTTATTATTAACCGGTGAAGAAAGAGCGAATCGTTTGACTGCACAATTACGGGCTTTGGGAGTTGAACCGGAAGCGTAATATTATTTGGACTTTGAGTTAAGGATGCGTCGCAATCCTTACTAATTTTGCTAAACTAGAATAAACCTCACACCAGCAGGAGGACATAATGACTTTTACAACTGATATCCAGGAAGATCAAGACTTACGCCCTTACCCAGAAACCTCTCTTCCAGATCATACCCAACTACCAGAGTCGGACGGTACATTTGTGAAAAATTTTCAGGAGCATCCTCAAAGCAATCTACTGACAGACTCCATTCAACAAGTATTACAAAAACGCCATCCAGACGGACAATATGCCATAGGTCAAGATAGCGGTATCTACTGGCGGATGACTGACCCAGCAGAACGGGGTGCAGAAGCTCCAGATTGGTTTTATGTCCCCAATGTACCCCCTACCTTAAATGGGCAAATACGGCGATCTTATGTCCTTTGGCAAGAGTACATTGCCCCGTTAATTGTTTTAGAATTTGTCTCTGGAAATGGTAGTGAAGAAAGAGATAAAACTCCTTGGAAAGGTAAATTTTGGATTTATGAACAGGTAATTCGCCCTGCTTTTTATGGCATTTATGAAGTTAGGAAAGCCCGTCTTGAAGTTTATGAATTAACTGGTGGACAATATCAGTTATTACCAGCAAATGAACGGGGACATTATCCAATTAAACCTATGGATGTGGAGTTAGGTTTATGGCAAGGTGAGTATCTGGCTATGGAACTACCTTGGCTGCGTTGGTGGGATTCCCAAGGTAATTTGTTGTTGAATGGTGATGAAAGAGCCGAACTAGAACGTCAAAAAAGTGATCGTTTAGCTGCACAGTTGCGGGCTTTGGGGATTGAACCGGAAGCGTGATATTAAATTAAATGTAATGATGACGATTTTGGATCTAACGGAAGTAGAAACAAATGATCGATCACCTTTTCACAAATAAATAAGGTATCAGACCGTTAAACTTGCTTGTAATTCAACAATAATACTCTCCATAGATTGAGGTTTTAATTCTCCTTGGTGAAAAGCTGAAATTGCTTTTTTTGCATCTTCAGCAATTTCTTCACGACGAGATTCAATCATTTGATTTTTAATAATTTCTAATAACATTTCTCTTTGTTCAAGAGGAAGTTGATTAACAGTTAAAATTGCCTCTTCTAATGTCACCATAATCTAGTTTCTCTTGATTTAATTGACTTTCTTTAAATAGATTATAACTTATGGAGTAATTCAAACGCAGATAAACGCAGATAAACGCAGATGATTTTTTGGGCTATTTAACGAAGCTAGGGGTCATTCGTCTAACCCTAGCCAAGAATACGGTTTTTATTTACTTATTGTATAGATCATACAAACTATCAAACCGGTTTAAAAAGTCGGTATACTATCCATCCTAAACCTAAGCCGATGTTAGATGTGCCAGTCACAATTAAAAAAGCATGAAACTTATTAAAGGATTCTTCTAGTTTAGGACAAGCCCAAGCGCAAGCGAAAATCTCAGCCACAGCCCCAGCCGAAGACCGATCCAAAACTAAAACCCCAGCAAAAACCCCACCCAAAGCCACAGCCGCAGCCACAGCCGCAGCCCAAGACACAGCCGAAGACACAGCCCAAGACTCAGACCCAGACAAAGCCCAACTCAAAGCCAAAGCCCCAACCACAGCCACAGCCACAGCCCACAACAAAAACGGAGCATTATTGGCAGTTAGGATGTAGCCCATTAGAGAATAAGGCAATAATAATATAGTCAATGAAACCCAAGGAACTTTTCTATCTGGTTTATTGTTAATAGTTTTAACAATATTTGCCACTGCATTAACAATTTCTATACCTACATTGCTACCATTTACTACTACACTAACAACTTTTCTTCCTGCATTACTACCTTTTTTCTTTACATTAGGAATTTTATGCTTGTAATTTACAGCAAATTGTCATCAAACCCGGAACAAGAACCCCACCCCCAACCCCCTCCCCGCAAGCGATGAGGGGGCTAAGATGTACCTTATATGATTGGAAATCGCTGTAACATCTCTAGCCATGACTGCATAGACTGAGGACGGTCTTTTGCTTCTAACGCCATACCATTAAGAATTGCCTGATTTAATTCCTTACTGATACTAGAAATAAGCTCCTGCGGTGGAATTAGCGGTTCATCATCAAGTCTACGAGCTAAAGAATTTGTGGGCTTTTGACCAGTTACCCCATAATAAAGACTAGCTGCTAAACAGTAAATATCTACCCTTGGATCTCTACTTCCTTGATATCTCTGTTCATAAGGGGCAAATCCATCATTAGCTGCCTTATCCGCCGAACTTTGAGTTGCAGGAATTATTTGTTTAGCAATGCCAAAATCAATCAAAACAGCCTTACCATTACTTCGCAGCATAATGTTTCCAGGGTGAGCATCTCGGTGTACTAATCCCGCTTGATGCACTACCATTAGAGCTTCCCCTATTTGGCGAATACAAGTCATAATCTCTGCTTCTGGTAATGCTCCCCTACGCTTGACTGCCTGAAACAAATTTTCCCCTGGTACAAACTCCATGACTAGACAATGGGTATTACCTTCCTGAAATAGTTCAATTACCCCGACAATATGAGGATGGGGTTCTTGAGATAAACGTCCTAGTGTCCGCCCTTCTGCAATAAATCTTTTTATATACTTGTCATACTCTGGATCATAGTTCAGATATTCATTAGGCGTTTTGATGACAACTGGCCGATTGAGGTTCACCTGTAATGCCCTGTAAGTAATACCAAATCCCCCTTGTCCGAGAATCTGCTCAATTACATATTTACCACCCTGCAATTCCTGTCCTATTCCCCAGGTCATGAATACCTCTGATTTAAATATTTATTTTCATACCACCACCTGAGAAAAGTTTACATGATTCTACGGTTTATTGGTAGTTGTAGGACTGGGAGGTTGTTTAGGTAAAATAGGAATAATAGCACCCATGCCTTGGAGTAGGGTTGCAAAAGCACCAATTCCCATTATAACCAATGTCCAGAACTGGATTTTTTTATCCCAATTCCAATTAAATTTAGGCCTGGTTGCTTCTTTAATTAAACCCAGAGAGTCCAGCCATTCTTGCACAGATTGCGATCGCTCTTGGGGATTTAGTTTCATTCCTGTTAAAATTGCTTGGTTAATGCGATCGCTAATTTGTGGATTAATTTCTTTTGGTTCTGGTAAATGAATATTATTCCAGTTTACGTTTGAGAGCATCCACAGGAATTTGACCAGTCAAAAGTACATAAAGAGTTGCAGCCAAAGAATAAATATCACTGGCTTGAGTTGGTTTAGTGCTTTTACTATAAAGCTCAGGGGGTGCAAATCCAGGGGTATATTCTTCGGCTCGTCGCGTCGTTAATTCATGGTCAAAATCTAGAGATAAATTTTTTGCAACTCCCCAAATACTTGGATCAATTTTCGCATAAAAAGCTTGTGTAGTCTATCTAGCTTCAGTTTTTACCCAAAATAACGAAACTCCTTACCGTGCCATATTCGTAATATAAAAATTACATCCTCAATGCGTAAATATCGCACAACATAATCACCAGCTACAAGTTCACGAACATTTTCAAACTCCGGTACAGAACGCCCTATATCGGGATGTAGTACAAGCTTTCCAATTGCCTGTCGTAGCCGCAGAGATATACGTTCTGCGGCTTTGGGATTATGAACTGCGATAAACTCTCGTAGCCGAATCAAATCTTGAATTGCACTTTCTGAAAACTCCAATTTCATAACAAAGGAGCCTTAGTTTCCGCAGCAGTTCCCCAAGTTTCCAACCATTTCATCACCTCTTCTCCTGATACTACACGACCGGCTTCAATATCAGCTAAAGCTTCTTGAGTTTCTGCCAACATCCTTTGTTTAAGTTCTTCCTGCTCAATATACCGACGGAGAGCATCATTAATTATCCAACCTTTAGAACGCTTAATTCGGTTAGCAGTATTGTCAAGTTTCTCTTGTAAGTCATCATCAAGCCGAAAACTCGTGGTACTCATGAAATTACCTCAATAATGCACAGTATTATATTGCATTATTTTTAATATAATTCATTATTCATCAACTTTCAACCATAGAAGTAATGAATAATTCATTCCTTATACTCCTTTTCCACAGCTAAATATTGCGGCACATTCATCAATTCTTGAAAATCCTGAAAATTCATCAAACCAGATAAATTATCAGTCCTTCCCTGTTCCTTTAAATGACGAAAACAACCACTCATTACCTCAGTTACAGCCATAAGTGCAGTCAGAGGAAAAAAGACAATTTTAAACCCTAAATTCTGCAATTCTGCGGGAGAAATAGCGGGAGTTTTCCCACCTTCCACAATATTTGCTACCAATGGCACATTAGGAAAAGCAGCACCTATAATTTCCAACTCTGTCACAGATTGAGGAGCTTCCACAAACAAGACATCTGCACCAGCATTGATGTATGATTGACCACGAGCAATGGCTTCCTCCAACCCCAAAGGCGCACGGGCATCAGTTCGGGCTATAATGACCAAACCGCTATCACCACGTGCTTCCACCGCAGCCCGGATTTTTCCCGCGTGTTCAGTCATCGAAATTACCCGTTTACCTGCAAAATGTCCGCATTTCTTCGGCCATTCTTGGTCTTCTAAAATAATCCCAGCTAACCCCAACTGCATCGCATCTTTCACAGTCCGCATCACATTTAAAGCATTACCGTAACCCGTATCACAATCAGCAATTAAAGGTATATTAATTGACTGGGCTATTCTCCCGACAGTAGATAAATTTTCCGTAGCAGTGAGAAAACCATAGTCAGGTAAACCCAAGGTAGAAGCAGCAATCCCAAAACCACTGGTAGCAGCGACATCAAAACCCGCCTTTTCTACCAATTTTGCACTCAAACAATCATAAACACCAGGAATAACGATAATTTCAGGACGTGCCAGTAATTCGCGCAGTTTTTGAGCAGCAGACATACAAATAACTCTAAATGGACTATTTTGAGAATACAATAAATACTGTAAAAACGTTTTCGGAAGCTTACGGTATTTCTTCCTTTGCGCCTTTGCGCCTTTGCGAGAGATAAAATTTAAATTAATCACAAATGAGTAAACCAATAGAAGTCCGCAACCCCCGCACAGGTAAATTTGATTATGTCATCGTTCCTCCACCACCAAAATTACTTTCCCAGCAATGTCATCGTTTGCGAAGAGGACAAATTATCTGGCAAAAATTAGGAATTGAAGGCAGAATTGCCGCTTTAAAAGCATGGAAACAAGCTATATTATCAGACCGAACACAATTAATAGAAGCTTTAGTTAGTGATACGGGAAGATTATCAACATCAGTGACAGAAGTAGATTCTTTTATTTCTAGTATTGATAAATGGTGTAATTTAGCTCCACAATTAATACAAGGGACAGCAAAAAATACATCTATTCCTTTTATTGCTTTACAACAAATGGCTGTTCCTTATCCTCTAGTTGGCGTAATTAGTCCTTGGAATTTCCCCCTATTGTTATCTACAATTGATACGATTCCGGCTTTACTGGCGGGTTGTGCCGTAATAGTTAAACCTAGTGAAATTACTCCCCGATTTGTTGCTCCTTTGATGACTATAATCAATACAATTCCTCAATTACGTGATGTTTTAAACTTTGTTGAAGGAGCAGGACAAACAGGAGCAGATTTAATAGAAGATGTAGATTTAATTTGTTTTACAGGTAGTGTAGAAACTGGGCGGTTAGTGGCAGAATCGGCAGCCCAAAAATTTATTCCTGCTTTCTTAGAACTAGGAGGAAAAGACCCAGCTATTGTTTTAGAATCAGCCAATTTAGATTTAGCAACCTCAGCAATTTTGTGGGGTTCTGTTGTGAATTCTGGACAGTCATGTTCATCAATTGAAAGAATTTATGTTGCTGAATCTATATTTGAAGAATTTTATCATCAATTAGTTACTAAAGCCCATGAATTGAAATTGGCATATCCAACTATTGAAAGTGGTGAAATTGGTCCAATTATTTGTGAAAAACAAGCGGCTATTATTAATGATCATCTGTTAGATGCTGTTGCCAAAGGTGCAGTAATTCACTCTGGTGGTAAAGTAGAAGAATTAGGTGGAGGTTGGTGGTGTCGTCCTACGGTTATGACTGAAGTTGATCATTCTATGAAAGTCATGACTGAAGAAACATTTGGTCCAATTATGCCGATTATGCCTTTTGCTAATATAGAAGCAGCGATAAATTTAGCTAATGATTCTATTTATGGATTAAGTGCTGCTATATTTTCTGAATCAGAAGAGTTAGCATTAGAAATTGGTATGCAAATAGATGTAGGTGCTATTAGTATTAATGATGCAGGTTTAACAGCTATGATGCACGAAGGAGAGAAAAACTCCTTTAAATTTTCTGGTTTGGGAGGTTCACGCATGGGTAAAGCTGCCTTTAAACGCTTTATGCGAAAAAAAGCCTTTTTGATTAAAACTAACTTTGATAAAGACCCTTGGTGGTTTAATAATGAAGAGTAGGGATATAGAAA
>NZ_VILC01000085.1:18972-25889 GCF_009712065.1 Aphanizomenon sp. UHCC 0183
TAGGGCTTGCTGATAGCGTTGCGTGGCGTTAGCCATACTCCCGAATGGGCGCAGGCCCTGCGCCCCTACCCCCTGATAGCGTTCACGTAGTGTGCCGTATCCCTGCGGGCATAAATACCTTTCCCTGAATAGGCTTTAGCACTTGCAACCCAGTTAAATTTTGCAAACAATCCAAAGCAGCTTCCCGAATCATCACTTCTTGTTCCTGACTCAGTAATAGTTGTAAACATTCCCCGATATCTTGTTGTATTGCTGTATCAACTCGCTGACGGGTAATCAGTTTATTGAGTTGACGTATGGAAAGTAACCGTTTTAAAGAATCCTTTTCCGTTAAATTTTTTAACAATTGATCAAGATAATCTTCTTCTCGATTTCCTTGAAAACTGAATATTTGCCACACCAACAAAATTAAAGTTAATAGCGTTCCCATGCCTTGAACAATAGCACCAGCAGCCAACCAATGACTAGGAGCATCAACCCAAATTGCCGAAGCCATGTAAGTTATCACAGTCGCAATACCACCATTGGCGATCGCATAAGCTAACCTACTATTAGTGCTACTCATCAACTTACGTATTTCTAACCAGCGCAATTGCCAATTCCATTTTTGCACTGAGTAAGTAAATACCATCATCCCAATACCCACCACCAGAGCTAACAGCAATTGCCAACTCCAAAGTAGCATAGCTACAATAATTGTCAGTAATCCCAGCAAAATACCAGGTTCAGAGAAATGTTTAAAAACCTGATGTTTGGGAATCTTGATCTGAATTTCTGAAACTTGATTCATCAATTGTCGCCAAGAAGACGAAGCCTGTGCCACAGTATTTACCTACTTGATTACAAAATTATAATATAGATGGTTTTTACTAATTTTAAGGATGAAACCAGGAGAATTTCATCCTTAAACAAAATGCTATTTATCCTGTAATCGAATATCAACTACAGACGCATTAAAGTTATAGTTAAAACCTTCTAATTCAAAAGGCATTCCAATTTTCACTTTGCTATTACCAAGAACAGGCCCATCCTTAGTAACTGTAGCTTTTCCTTCTAAAGTCAGGAGAAAATCCGTACTAAAGTTAATTTTTCTAGGATCTGGTAATTCTTTCACAGAACCATCTGGTTGACCAATTGTCAGTGTTCTCTCTAACTGCTCAACCGATTTAATCCCAATCTGACCATAGGGTTGATTACGGATAATCACATTAGTTTTACCACCTTTTGTAAATCCTTCTTTAATTAATTGTTGAGGATTACGAATATTCAGTCCACGTACCAGTAAGTCTACCTCAATGGGTACTGTTTTCGCACCGACTTGAGCCACAGACCCAGAAGTACCAGGGAAAATAAAGATACCCACTATCACCAGCAAAATTACTAATGCAGCCCCTAAATCTAATAGGTTAATTTTACCGAACAAGCGACCTTTAGAATCTAAAATAGCCATAATCAGGTTTGGATAAGTTGCAGTTGAGTTTTCAGCTAAGTAATTGATCGTACTGACAAGTTTTTTCCAGTGATTCACAATCTTGATCACTGCATCAGAATTGACAGAAACTAGACATTATGGTTATGCGACAGTTTATCATGATTGCAGGAGCTTCAGGATCATAGTAGCAGTAAGTTATTTGAATTGACTATTTGCCCTATCTGGAGTTGAAAATGCAACTTAGTAACCTGAAAATTCGTCCTCTGATTTTAAGTTGTTACACCAATCTCACATAACTGAATCATGATTAACTCGCAAGGAATTTGGACAAATTATCGTTTGTGGCAGCGTCGCTGTTTGTATCCGTTCATTTCTGTAAGCGTTGCTGTGACTATTTGCTTAGGTACACCACTATCAAGTAAAGCTATAGGTTTTAGCGATCTGATCCGTGTACTCCCACAAGTAACCCAAATATTTAACCTATCTAATATATCCGATCGCCAGGAAGTTGATCTGGGTCAGCAAATGAACCAAGAAATACAGCAAGAAGTCAGAATTTCTCGTAATTCACAACTAAACAGTTATGTTGAACAAATCGGTAGACGTTTAGCAGCTAATAGCACTCGTCCAAACATTCCTTATACTTTTCAAGTAGTCGAAGATCCTGCTGTTAATGCCTTTGCAACCGCCGGTGGTTTTATTTATGTGAATACAGGTTTGTTAAAAACAGCAGACAATGAAGCCGAATTTGCCAGTGTATTAGCTCATGAAATGGGACATATCGAAGGCAAACATTTAATTAAACAAATGAGACAACGAGCTATAGCCAGTGGTGTAGCTTCAGTATCAGGTTTAGATAAAAGTAAAGCCGTAGGCATTGGTGTGCAACTCGCCCTGAATCTTCCCCGTAGTCGCCAGGACGAATTTGATGCTGATAAAAGAGGATTAGCAAACATCACCCGCACTGGTTATGCTCAGTCAGCAATGGTTTCTTTCATGAAAAAGCTACAAGGAAGTAGTTCCGTACCTGCATTTTTAAGTACACATCCAGGAGCCAGCGATCGCGTCATCTCCCTGCAAAATCAGATTAAAAATCAACCAAGTCGTCAAAATTATGGTTTAGATAATCCCGTGTATCAAAGCAAAATGAGAGCATTTTTGCCATAATTATTCTCGTTTTCTATGACGGCGGCTACCTGCGAACTCTTGTGGCTGCACAATTGTCATCACCTCTTCCCAAGCCACAGTCCGCACAGACCTACTGAACACATTAGCCTGATAAACCAATTTATTCGTAATATCTAGCCCCGTCAACCAACCACTACGGGGATGATAAGCACCAGTATCAATATCTAGCCATCCCTGCCCCCGCGCCAAATTACCAGGAGCCACACCAGGTAAAGTAAAAGTTATAGTATGACCAACTATAATCAGCTTATCTGCAAAATATGGTTGCTCTATCCGATGGAACTCATCCCTAATCCAGCATAGTTCTTCCGCCGTCTGTTCTTGCACACTCTTTTTTGGATCAACACCTGCATGAGTTAACCAAAAATCTCCCAAATCTAAATATGTGGGCAAACTCTCAAACCAATCTAGATGTTGTTTAGGAATTGTTGCAGATTGGTAACTAGCAATGGTAGCCTGTCCTCCACTATATAACCACGTTTGCATATTTGTGGACGCAGAAACCACTATAAGTCATTCCCGAATCATCTGGTTGCACCAATAAAAAATGCAACCCCTGACTTAGCTGTTTTCGCTCTTGGTACAACTTCCCAGCCACAGTAGCTTCCTTATCTTCAAAAGTTGCTAAAACCCACCTATCTACCAAACCAGCCTCTAACACCAAACCATCAGGAGTACCAGCCATATAGTTTAATGAAACGGGCTGACTTTCCTTTAACCATTGCGCCAACCGCATAGATTTTCTCCCACCGTAAATCACTACACCAGGTATAGGTACTGTTGAAGCCAAACCTAGATTAATCGGTTTGAGAAATTCTGGTATTTGCAAAAAAGGAATTGGCCGTTCTATAAACTCATCCACAATATCACCCGATGGAATCGTCGCAAACCGCCATTCTTCCCCCCATAGATTTTCCGGTAATGGTAATGGAGGTAGTTTATCCACAGTTAGAGAATATTGCTTTGCTACTAACCACTGTTTTAGAGCCAAAGTTCTGCGAGTAGCTTCAACCCGAATCCCTAAATTATTTGCCGCAATTGTCATTAAACTTAAAGACTGAGGACGAAATACTTGAATTAAATCTGGTAACTTGTCCTTACCCGCTAATTGTAATTGTTGGACAAGCCAAGTAGAATTAGCCTGGGATTGGAGACAACTTGCTGTAAACTCAAAACTGCGAGTTTCATCACAAACTAATAACTCCCATAGCACTTGCCCTTCAATATTTTGTAGCGGACTACGATAAAAATCAGCCTGCCAAATCAGACTCATTCCCGACTCCATAAAAATTAAACAACTCAAAAGTGAATATAGCAAATTTAGTTTTTGACTAAATTTCTGGCAAATTCTATTGCTGCTTCTACTGTAGAAATTTTCCCCTCAGCTTGAGCAACACCAACTTCCATTAATAATTCACCTATTAGCGGTGAAGCGGGAATGTTTAACGCCCTCATCATGTCTTTACCATTGAGTAAAGGAATAGGGTGTGCAACTACATCGTTTTTGTCAAGATAACGCTTAATTAAAGGTTCATAACTAACTAACATACTTTCTTCAAACATTCCCTTCGCCACAATATCATTTGCTAAAGCTAATACCAACACAGCCGGAAATAAAATTCCCATTTCCCGAAACAGAAAATACTGTTTTCGCAAAGGCTTATGTATCGCTTTTATTTCCGAAAACAGTCTTAATCCCGTTGTCACAGCCCGAATTTCTGCTCGACTATAGGTAAGTTCTTGTAATTCGACTTCGGCAATTTCCGGGTTTAAGTCCACAAGACAAGCTAGTTTAGCAGTAGCTAACCAAGAAGTTTTCACAGTTTCTCGCACATAATTTCCTAATTCTTCTCCTAACTCCTGCCAAACTTGGCTAATTAAAGCGGCAGCTTGATTAACAGCAGCTAACTTAATAAAACTTCTATCGGTTGCGTTCTTAAACAAACTAGTCAAAACACCATCTTTCCAAGCAGTATTTAGCCAAAATGTCCCCTGAGAACTTGCTAATAAATAACCAATTTCTACCCGTACTCGTTCCGCTGCAACTTGATTAATACTTTTTGCTAAACTGCGAATTGTCTCCTGAGTAGCTGGTTCAATAGTAAAACCAAGTTGGGCAGCTTGACGATAAGCCCGCATTAACCGCAAAGGATCATTTTGTAGATTTATAGGTGATATCATCCGTAACAGTCCAGATTCTATATCCTTAGAGCCTTGCAAAGGATCAATAATTTCTTGAGTATGGGGATTATAGGCGATCGCATTAATAGTAAAATCCCTTCTATGCAAATCCGTAATTAAACTTTCCCCCTCCTGTTGAGCAAAATCAGCCGTAGCATGAGGAAACACCACACGGGCAATTTTTCTTTCAGCATCAAGTAACACAAAACCAGCTTGATAACGTTGAGCAATCTTTCTCGCTACCTTCACCGCATCCTCTGGGACAATAAAATCTAAATCCACATATTCCCGAACCCTACCCAAAATCGCATCACGTACCGCACCACCCACCATATAAACAGGTTGTGGCAAATATTCCAGACTAAAAGGCCAATTTTTGGCAGCTAGACGAGAAACAACTAATTCAGACATTTTAATAAAAATCAATCCAGTAACTAATGCTGATTATTTCGGCTTAACGATTTGCGGAAGTCCCCATCTTCAATGTACTCATAAGGTGTGGATTGTGAGCAGGGGATGAGGATTGCATCTGGAATTGATTTTTTACTTGGTAAAAACAAATATTCAGATGGTTGACGAATCCCCAGTCCCCAGGTTTTCTGGTAAGATATTCATATCTTGACCACCAATGCCGTAAGCGAAAACCAAGCTGATAGGTAAGTGTCCCAAGGAAAAAATTTGGGTCTTGGGAACCAGGACACCTGCCCTTGGAGGGAATGTCAGACCAATAGAACTACGAAGTCCTTGAGGCTATTCCCGATGAATTGGGAAGCTCCGTCCGTCTTACGCCGGAGTAGTTCACGCTAGATTAACTATAAAGGTTCTTAGAGTTGGTTCTATTATGTGTATTTGCGTGAATTGCCACTATGTAGACCGCTGCGTCACCTACAACGCCGTAGAAACCCAGCACCAACAGCCACACCTGACAGAAACACCAGATTTTGACCCCAACGAACCCTCCATCAACGTCAATATTCGCACACAAGGCGAAATAATTGAAATGGAATGGGACGTTGTTGGTTGTCTCAGCTTCAAACAAGAAACAGGTAAATGGTCCAAATTGCGTCCAGGTGAATTAGTCCCCACCTAATCAGGCTAGATTTTGGGATGTTGCTGAGTATTCACAGCCAAAATCAGCAACACCAATTCTCACCTTCCAATTATTCTGATACTTTTAACCGAGACATTCCCTGACATCTGTAGGTGAGTTCTGAAGACCCGTCAGTTAAAACACAAAAATCTTGTCCTCTAAATTCAGGACGCGGTAGATGTTTAGTTGTTGATACCATCCATCTACCATTTTTATATGCTGACGGGTCAAATTGAATGGTTAGTTTTTGGTCACGGATACTTCGGAACTTAGCAATCCTTAGTCCTGCTTGAGGATGCGGTTTTTTGTCTTTACCTTTATTAATTGTTTTGGGGTTTTTGGCTGTTTCTGACCATGCTTTATATGCTTCCATTGAAGCGTTGTCTAGTATTTTAGAAACATTCAAATCTAAACACCATTGAGGGATTAAACCAGAGGCTTTAAGCATGGTTCTAAACCCCATTTTTCCACCTTTTTTACCAACCTTACTAAAGCCTTGATTTTCGTTTAAGTAGGCAATGGAAATGTTGTAAACCTTGCGAACGGCAGCCACCCATTTTTTCCAAATAAACTCAAGTTCCTTTACTGGATACACTCGGTAACTCACTGTCTTCAGCAACTTGTTTTTTGTACTTTCTGAGTCCGTACAATCGGCAACTGAAGACATGGATAATGGCAAGGATATCTTCAACCATTTCGCGTTCTGGGCTGAGGTTCGCTTGGTCGAGAACCAATATTTGAGTTTGCTGCCTAGCACAGAGCCATGAGATAATATCGAATCCAAAGCGACAAAGCCGATCTTTGTGGGCAATGACAACAAGCCTGCAAGTGTTGCTGAGAACTCTGTCCAGTAAGGATTGAAGACCTTTTCGCTTGAAGTTGAGTCCGCTGCCGATGTCAGTGATGATTTCTGCGCCAGGGTAACGAGACTGGAGAAACTGAACTTGTTGCTCAAGGTCGTTTTTCTGACTGCGGCTTGAAACTCTGGCATATAGAATAGTGGCTCGTTCATCTGGCGGATTGCCG
>NZ_VILC01000085.1:25985-36733 GCF_009712065.1 Aphanizomenon sp. UHCC 0183
AAATGTCTGGCTATGTCTAGTATGTCATGGTAAATTACGTCCTATCTCTAACTCCTGACTCCTGAACTTCTAGCGCTCATAGACAACTTTTTCAGCAAACCCTACTTATGGTTGCTTCTAAGTAGTGAGACAGAATTAATTACACAATGTTATTGCATTAGCGAAGCGTGGCTTTAGCCATATGGAATGAAGTGAAATGAAGCAATTCCAAGGGTTGTGATTGCTTCCCTTCGCTCGCAATGACTGTAAATGTTTAAGAATGTAAGGGTTTAAATGTCATGAGACCTTAAAATTAGAATTGCTGAACTCAAAAGCCATACATAGCATTTCCTAATCATATCGAGTACATTATAGCCCCCTCCTTGCTTGCGGAGAGGAAGTTGGAGGTGGGGTGTTTGAACTTCGCTGAATTAAAAACCGCTATACAACAATTCTGAGATAAATATGCTTGTTTTTGTTGCCAATGTGGGTAATATACAACAACATGAAGTGCATACTAAAAGTAAATATTAGCAGAAGGAAAAATATGAGAATTTTAGTGACAGGCGGCGCTGGTTTTATTGGCTCTCATCTGATTGACCGATTAATGAATGATGGTCATGAAGTCATTTGTTTGGACAATTTCTATACAGGAAAGAAACATAATCTCCTCCAATGGTTAGATAATCCTAACTTTGAACTGATCCGTCATGATATCACCGAATCAATTCGGTTAGAAGTGGATCAGGTTTATCATCTGGCTTGTCCAGCGTCCCCTGTGCATTACCAGTATAACCCCATTAAAACTGTTAAAACTAACGTCATTGGTACACTCAATATGTTAGGTTTAGCTAAACGGGTTAAAGCCAGATTTTTATTAGCTTCTACAAGCGAAGTTTACGGAGATCCAGAAATTCATCCCCAGACTGAAGATTATCGAGGCAGCGTCAATCCCATTGGCATTCGCTCATGTTATGACGAAGGCAAAAGAATGGCTGAAACCCTGGCATTTGACTACTACAGAGAGAATAGAGTCGAGATTCGCGTCGCCAGGATATTCAACACTTATGGACCGAGAATGTTGGAAAATGATGGGCGCGTAGTCAGCAATTTCGTGGCGCAAGCATTACGAGGTATGCCTTTAACTGTTTATGGCGAAGGTCAACAAACCCGGAGCTTTTGTTACGTTTCTGACCTAGTAAATGGGCTAATGCGATTAATGAATGGTGAACATACAGGACCCATAAATCTGGGTAATCCTGATGAATATACCATTTTAGAACTAGCTCAGGCTGTACAAAACCTGATTAACCCAGATGCAGAAATTAAATTTGAATCCCTACCTGCTGATGATCCCCGTCGTCGTCGTCCCGATATCACCAAGGCACAGACTTTGTTAGATTGGGAACCCACCATTCCTCTGCAAGATGGTTTAAAACTGATGATTGAAGATTTCCGTCAACGTTTCCAACAGGTTTAAGTAGGTGGGCGTTGAAAATTGTCGTTATGGCAACTTCGCTCAGTAACCAGAGGCAAGATTGAAGAGGGTTTGGGCGATTTTACATTTCTTTACACAGTTTGGTTTTATTGTGTTCACCTACTTAGCATTACGCCTTACCTAAAGGATCACCAATCATTGATTCACAACTGACAACTGACAACTGACAACTGACAACTATAAAAAACAGGGGTTTTAAAAATGCGTGTTTGCGTAATTGGTACTGGTTATGTTGGTTTAGTAACTGGTGCTTGTCTGGCTCATATTGGCCATAATGTAATTTGCATAGATAATAACGAGGAAAAGGTAAAATTAATGAAGTCTGGGCAGTCACCGATTTTTGAGCCAGGACTTTCGGAAATTATGCAGTCTGCTATTAATAGTGGCAATATTCAATTTTCTAGTGATCTCGCGGCTGGTGTTAATCATGGAGAAATCCTGTTTATTGCTGTGGGAACTCCTCCTTTGCCCAATGGTGAAAGTGATACTCGCTACGTAGAAGCGGTAGCTCGTGGTATTGGTGAAAATCTCAATGGTGGTTATAAGGTCATTGTTAACAAATCTACTGTTCCTATTGGTTCTGGCGACTGGGTAAGAATGATTGTTGTGGATGGGATTGCGGAACGTCAGAAAACATTATTGGCATCTGGTGATACAACTAGTGAGGAGAAATTATCGGAGATTGCTCACCAGTTTGATGTAGTCAGTAATCCAGAGTTTCTGAGGGAAGGTTCAGCAGTTTATGATACCTTTAACCCTGATCGGATTGTCTTAGGTGGTAATAGTCAACAAGCCACAGGCATGATGAAAGAATTATATGCACCAATCATAGAACGCAAATTTGCGGCTAATCAGTCTTTACCTTCCGTTCCAGTGTTAGTAACAGACCTCAGTTCCGCAGAAATGATCAAATATGCGGCTAATGCCTTTTTAGCCACCAAGATTAGTTTTATTAATGAAGTTGCTAATATATGCGATCGCGTCGGTGCGGATGTTACCCAAGTAGCAAAAGGCATCGGTTTAGATTCCCGCATTGGTAGCAAGTTCTTACAAGCTGGTATTGGTTGGGGTGGTTCATGTTTCCCCAAAGATGTTTCCGCCCTCATTCACACCGCTGATGATTATGGCTATGAAGCCCAACTCATGAAAGCTGCTGTCAGTGTTAACGAACGTCAACGCCTCATCGCCCTAGAAAAACTCCAACAAGCTTTAAAAATCCTCAAAGGTAAAACTGTGGGACTACTCGGTTTAACCTTCAAACCAGATACAGACGATTTACGGGACGCACCGGCACTCATGTTGATTGAACAACTCAACCGACTGGGGGCAAAAGTCAAGGCTTACGACCCCATTATTTCTCAAACAGGAATGCGTCATGGTCTTTCTGGTGTGTTAGTAGAAACCGACGCGGAAAGACTAGCAGATGGCTGTGATGCTTTGGTACTTGTCACTGAATGGCAACAGTTCAGCACTTTGGACTATGGGAAAATGGCAAAATTGATGAACCACGCGGTCATGATTGATGGTCGTAATTTTCTTGACCGTCAAGCAATGGTAAAAGCTGGATTCCAGTATGTGGGTGTGGGGAGGTAGGGGAGGTAGGGGAGGTAGGGGGGGTGGGGGAGGTAGGGGAGGTAGGGGAAGTAGGGGAAGTAGGGGAGAAATTTCATTCTTCATTCTTCATTCTTCATTCTTCATTCTTCATTCTTCATTCTTCATTCTTCATTCTTCATTCTTCATTCTTCTGACTGGGCGCAGGCCCTGCGCCCCTACATCTTGACTTCTGCTATAAAAATTAAATTGCCGCCCAGGGTCAACTAGGCGGCGTTAATTTTTTCAATTTTAGAATTGTTAAGAACTGTGAGGAATTCTTTCTATTTCTGCATAACCACTAAAAATCAATCTTTGACCTTCTGTTTCTAAACGATTTAGTCGCATTTTTACCCCATCTAAATCAAAGCGATCTAAATCAACCATATTATCCAAAATTTCTACCAATGCCACACTTAAAGTCTGGGAAATTTCTCTTTGTGCTTCTGGAACTCCCTCAAGTTCAATCTTCGGTTCTTTGAAAGAAACCCGCCTTCTTCTTTCAATCCCGACACCAATGGTCATACTTAGGGGTATGAGTTCGCCGTTGTTTAAATCAGCTTTAGCTACTAAATGCAAGCGATTTTCAGGTAATAGCTTGACCTCAACTTCGGTAAAAGAAATTGGTTCGCCACCAGATATGGCAATCAAAGTGGGTTCAGAAAGGTTAAGCAGGCGCTTTTTCACCAGTTCTGACTCAAAAGCCCGATTAATACCTTCTTCTGATAGAATCACCTGAGCTACAGCCTGGGTAGGTTGTTTGAGGGTAAGTTTACCACTTAAAACCGAGCCGAAGTCAATGGCTACAGCGTCGGTTTCAAAGGACATTTCCTCAACTGCGAAATCTTTGCGAATTACTAAGCCGCGACCGTTCATTTTAAAGCTATCAATGCTGCCTTGCAACAGTTTGCTGGAGGGATAGCAGCGCACAAAGACTTCTACCGACTCGCTCTGGGTAAACAGGTGGCGAATCGTTTGACTGGCGACTGTGTTGAGCATTCGCTCTCCCCAATCGGTGCTTTTCGTATCTGTTAAACCAGTAAGTCCGCCGAACATTAGGTTTTAGTCTCTAGAAGTTCTTTATATTTTTGTAACAAATTGTGAACAATTATGCAAGCGATCCCCTGATTTAATCTACTAATGACTTAGAACAGGATAACTGATGGTTGATTGACGATTACGTAATTTTTCTTTATTTTCTGTAATAAATAATTTAAATTACTCAAATCTAAGTCCTGGATTATCGTCGTTATGCTAAATTGGGGGTAAAAAGTGCGATGAAAGTAAGATTTATTACCAACAGTTAATTAGGGGCGAGGGCGATTTTTTCCAGATTGGGTTAATATAGGGATAGTAGTAAAACCGCCTAATTTTTCCATAATAGACTTATTACCAAGTAAATTTAAATTATGTCATCACTAAACCCCCCTCTCACAAAAGAAGATTTTATTAATTCTGGTTGTAAAGAAGTAGTTAATAGCAGTAGCCAGGATTGTTTTAGCTACTCTTTAGCCTTTTTTTCAAAACTCCAAAATGCAAAACAGACAGGAAATATTAAAAACCAAGCCGTATTTCAAATATTAGTAGATGTGAGTAGTGATGAAATCGAGCCAAGTGCAACAAAAAAATCTTTTCCTGAAATTTTTCAGCACCTCACAGATGAACACTTAAACTTTCTGGCTGAGATTTTAGATGAAGTTTCAGATCCAGAACTTAAAGCACGAATTGCTGACATTCTCTGGCTCAGGCTCGGTAACATTGATATGGCTAAGAAAGCAATTGATGCCTACTTAGAACTTACCACAGACTTAGAAAATCCTATAATGTTATTCCGCCTAGCCAAGATTGAACGGGCGCTTCGACTAGGACTGAGTATAAATGCTAACGATAAAGTCAAGAAAATTGTTGCACGTATAGAAGCAATTATTAATGATAGCAACGGAAAAGATCCTTGGGGTGTATCAACAAATCTTATGGAGCTTTTGCAAGAAAAGAAACTCCAAGAACGGCAACTCTTTGATCCCATTAAATATGCAGTTATTGCTGAAGAATGGGCAAAACAGGCAGAATTAGATCATGATTGGCATGGAGCAAGAAGGTACTGGGGAATTACGGCAGAATGGCATCACATTGGAAAAAATGTAGAAAAGGCACATACAGCAAGAATGTATACTGCTGAAACTTACAGGAAGGAAGCTGAAGATTCTTTAAATAAACATCCAACCTCTTACTTCAAAGCATCACAAGATTTAAAGAAAGCTTTTGAAGCATTTGAAAGATTAAAAAGCCAATGTGAGGAGAAAGGAGAGATAAACACTAAATTAGAAGAAATTCACAAACGTCTTCTTGAGTATCAGCAGAAGTCATCTAATGAGTTGATAGTAATTTCTTCTGAGTTGAATCTTAGTCAAAAAGAAATGGAAGTTGTGATATCAAACGTTAAAGGCAAAGAATTTCTAGAAGCAATATCAGGTCTGGCTCGTTTTGTAATTCCACGTCAAGTTTCAGTTTCATCTCAAACCGTAGAGGAAAATGGATTATCTGGGCTTTTTCCAGAAGAAAAAATAAATGAGATGGGTAAGGTTGTAGCACATCAAAGCTCTAATAACCAGGAAGAAGCTGCTAGATATCAAAAAATTTATGCTCTGGCTTTTATTGAACCAGCTAGAAAACAAATTATTTCGGAACACATAATACAAAAATCAGAAGACCACAAAATAAAAGAATCCTACTTACTTCCACTAGTTTCAAATAACCCTTTTGTCCCATCAGGAAGAGAACATTTATTTGTAAAAGGTCTTTATGCTGGATTAATCGGAGATTTTATTACTTCTACTCATATCTTAATTCCACAAATTGAAAACTCCGTTCGTTATCTACTCTCGAATCGAGGAGCGATAACTTCTGGAATTGACAACAAAAATAATGGTATTCAACAAGAAAACAATTTAAATACAACTCTTTTCCCTAGTAAATATCCACAAATTACTTCAATTTTTGATGAAGACACGCTTTTTGAGCTTCAGGGTTTATTAATAGAGAAATCCGGGTCAAATTTAAGAAATCGCATGGCTCATGGTTTAATTAATGATAATGAATTCTTTAGTCCTATTTTCTCTTACTTGTGGTGGGTAACATTGCGACTATGCTTTGGTTTAGGAATAGAAATACCTCAAGAAATTGTGGAAGAATCTAACCCTTTAGTCAAATTTGCTGGTATGTTCAAACATGATCCATTTTTTGATGAATTTGTCGAAGAAATAGCTATAAATCGGCGTAAATTAGATGAAGAAATGGTTGCGGAAGAAGCTTCTATAGAGGAGAATCATGCAGCGTGAGCATCTATATTCTTGATACTAATACCGTGACTCTTTTGCAATATGAAAATAATCAAATTATTCAACGTATTAGAGCAGTTGGTAACTCCAGCATATTTGTAACAACTATCACGCTTGAGGAACAATTAAAAGGTAGATTAGCTATTATTAATAAATGTAATAGCAATAAAAATCTACAAGGATTAGCATCTGCACATCGAAATTTAAAACTGACTCAAAATTTCTTCTGTAGTGTAAATTTATTGGAGTTTAATCAAGCAGCTTGTGAGTCTTATCAAAAATTACGACAGCAAAAAATTAACAGCGGTTCACAAGATTTAAGAATAGCTGCAATAGCTTTAGTTAATCAAGCAATTGTAGTGACTCAAAATTACAAAGATTTTATCAAAGTTCCTAATTTAAGCATTGAAGATTGGACTCTAGAATAATTCTTATAAAGCTTATTTCTATAAATAAAGACGCACAGATTCCCGACTTCTCCAAGAAGTCAGGGATCTAAATTCCTAAATTAAATCCTCAATTAAATTATAATGCTTTTCGTTGAGTCTGATAAATGTGAATTTGGTCTACTAAACCCCCAATACCAGGAATATCATAACCATAAAGTTGAAACCCCTTACCGACAGAATTAGTTAAAACTGCTGAACCCTTACCTTGATAATAAACAGGAACTGGAAGGTTAGCATGATTTCCCCAACCATATTTGATATTAGGATTAGAACCCCAAAAATGACCAGCTTTGATAGAATCAGATTCAGCGGTTAAAGCTTCTGGACCTTTTTCTTTAAGCAGTTCATAAAAGTTGGGATTTAAAGTGAGATAATGATCATGATCGGCGGTGACAATTAGTAGATTATTTTCCCAACCACCGTTATTTTTAATCCAGTCAATTGTTGTTTTTACAGCCTTATCAAAATCCAAGACTGTCCCAATCATATTATCTAAGTTATCATCATGGGCAGCCCAATCAATATCACCACCTTCTACCATTAACCAAAATCCATCTTTGTCTTTAGATAAAACTGCTAAAGCTGCTTTGGTTAAATCATCAAGTGTGGGATTTTCATTAATTTCTTTCGCAATAAAAGATTTATCGGTTTCTCCCGCAAGTAGAGGCCGAACTGTATCGGGGTTTTTTCCTTGAGAACCAAACAGGGAAAAGATACTCAAACCGGTATTACTGTAATCTCCATTAGCGGTACTCACAGGGAGATTTCCCTCTTGTCCCCTAGCTCCATATAATCCTAACAAGCGATCGCCCATATTTGGATCTAATTTAGCCGCAGTAGTCCCTAACTTATCAGCCGCATCTTTTCCCCGTTCTAAAAATGTGTAGTTATAGCGGTTTTGATTGGGGTTTTTACTCAATTCTGCATAGGTCGTTTTAGTGATATATTCAAATTTAGTTGGCGGTTCTACACCCGTAGGCAGAGGTTGACTACTCGCACCCGTGAGAGGATGACCACCACCTAAAATTACAGTTGGTTGATATATGCGGAGTTCCTGCTGGAGAATATTATCCAAAGTCGGATAATCACCATCATATTTATTGCGACGATTCACGTTTGCTGCTGCTGCACCCGGTGTAGCATGATCTACAGGAACAGAAGTGACAATCCCAGTAGATTTACCATGATCAGCCGCAGTTTTGAGAATAGTTTCTAAAGGTT
This sequence comes from Aphanizomenon sp. UHCC 0183, assembly GCF_009712065.1. Taxonomy (NCBI): domain Bacteria; kingdom Bacillati; phylum Cyanobacteriota; class Cyanophyceae; order Nostocales; family Aphanizomenonaceae; genus Aphanizomenon; species Aphanizomenon sp. UHCC 0183. The sequence continues at coordinate 34,061 of NZ_VILC01000085.1, forward strand.
TTTCAAATATATCCACAGAAATAGCATTGTTATAGCTTTTTACTCCTGTGTACAAAGTAGTCGCTGTATTGGCAGAATCAGGATAACTATGCTTGATATATTCAGGATCATTCCCAGGTGTCCAAGGATTTATTCCCCCACGTTGAGGATCATAACCCACTAAATTACCCACTGCATTAGGATTAAGATTTTTCCCCCCTCCAGATGGTTTATCGCCAGGATTAAATTGAGGTTGGAATTTAAACCCTGGTAACATCGGACTAGCGCCTGTAATTGGATTAGAGTTAGACAACGCAGAGTTACCCGTGTTGAAAACTCCATTACCAGGGGCAATGGTAGTACCATAGGTGGTAGCCAGGGCATAATGATCCAGAGTTTGAAAACTCAGTCCTTCCCCCTTACCAGAAGTGTAATTATATCCTTTAGCCATAGCCCCAGCGCGAGCCATTTCCCAGCCCATACCATCCCCAATCATCAGAATGACGTTTTTGGTTTTAGTGACAGGTGTAGCGGGGCTAGAATGGTTAGTCAGAGTGATGAATATACCAACTACAATGATCAACGCTGTAGTAAATAAACGGCGTTTAAATCGGAATTGTGAACTAGATTTAATTACCATCGGTAAAATGCCTGCTGTGGAAATTGCCCTATGATGAGAGAATATTACAAAATGATCACAAAACTTTAAATTGACTCATCATGGCGAAAATTCAGTTTGCTAGAGGTATTGAAGAAACAGTAGTTCCAGATGTCCGGTTGACAAGAGCAAAACAAGGGGAAAGTGGTACAGCCACGTTTGTGTTCACCAATCCTGACATCTTGGCACAAGATGGTACAGATGAAGTTACCGGGTTGTATTTGATTGACGAAGAAGGGGAAATCGTGATTCCTGGGGTTCAGGGTAAATTTGTCAACGGTAAACCGGAATCCTTAGAAGCGATTTATGTGATGAAGTCTAATGAAGAATGGGATCGGTTTATGCGTTTCATGAATCGTTATGCTGAACAAAATGGACTCGGATTAAGCAAATCTTAATGAGTCAGTAGGGGCGCAGGGCCTGCGCCCAGCATTGCTCAGTGGTCATTGGTCATTGGTTATTGGCTAAAACGTAAAATATCTATGGAATTTCAACCACACCCAAATACACAGCAAGTTTCTGTAACTTGTGCAGTGATTACCGTTAGCGATACCCGTTCCCCAGATACAGATAAAAGTGGTCAATTAATTAAAGAACTACTTTTAGCTGATGATCACACTGTGTCATTGTATCAGATTATCAAAGATGAGCCTAAAGAAATTCAATCCCAAATGACAGCCTTGGGCGAAGATACTCGTATCAATGCTGTGATTTTTAATGGAGGAACGGGAATTGCTCCCAGAGATACCACTTATGATGCTTTAGAAAAGCTATTAGAAAAGACTTTACCAGGATTTGGGGAATTATTTCGGTTTTTAAGTTATCAAGAAATTGGTTCTCGCGCTATGGCTTCTCGCGCTGTCGCTGGTGTTTATCAAGGCAAAATCATTTTTTCTCTTCCTGGTTCTAGTAATGCTGTGCGATTGGGGATGGAAAAGTTGATTTTACCGGAATTGGTGCATTTGGTAAAACAATTAAATTTGCAGAATTAAACATAAGTAGGTGAACACAATAAAACCAAACTGTGTAAAGAAATGTAAAATCGCCCAAACCCTCTTCACTCTTGCCTCTTGCCTCTTGCCTTTTGCCTTGCCATAACGACAATTTTCAACGCTCACCTACTTAATTGATAAATTGATCTTAGTCGTGAGGTGACAGATCCCCGACTTCTTAAAGAAGTCGGGGATCTAATTCATTTTATAATGTGAAGATGATTTTTCATCCTCAAATCTCAATGGTTCATAGACAATCAAAAAATCACATCCTGTTAATCCTTAAATCCTGGACATCCTGATATGGCTACGCCACGCTTCGCTATCAGACAAAATTTTAATTAATTAGATCATTAACAGTCATTCATCAATTTGTAAATTTTGCGGATTGTTGAGAATAAAATGATTATCTTCTTTGACTAAATCACCTATACAGTGAATTTGCAACCGTTCTTGATAAGCTTTAATAGCTAAGATATAATCCTGATTATTTAAAACTGTTTTAATTTCTTGTAATTTCTCAAACACTGCACCTAATAATGTAATTTCTCCTCTCAACTTATCAATTTCTGGAGTGGCGATTTGCATGACAACACCTTGAACAGTAAAGTTAGGATAATTGGTGATAAATTCGCTTAAAATATCAAATTGATCTCTATTTTCTACTATCTCTAATGTTTTCAAAATATCGCTAATTCTTTCAGCATAATCTCCTAAATTATGTTGGAGAGGTAACAAAATTTCATATCCATCTGCGGTGTCTTTCTCCTAACAATACCCAAAAAATTCTTTTGTCTGAATCAGGATATCCAGGATTTAAGGATGTACAGGATGGGTATTTACTGTTATTTTAACATATTAATTGTCAGAATCAGGATGTTCAGGATTTAAGGATGTACAGGATGGGTATTTACTGTTATTCTAACATATTAATTGTCAGAATCAGGATGTTCAGGATTTAAAGATGTACAGGATGGGTATTTACTGTTATTTTAACATATTAATTGTCTGAATCAGGATGTCCAGGATTTAAAGATGTACAGG
>NZ_VILC01000086.1:0-18097 GCF_009712065.1 Aphanizomenon sp. UHCC 0183
TTATTTAATTCACATTCCTTAGAGTAAGTAAAACAGATTCAACTTTGACTCGGTATAACCAAAAATATATTACCAGGAAAATTGATACTTATTTGAACAGAAAATCTTATGTTGGTTATTAGAAAAAGTGATAGTATAACCACAGGATATAGTTGAAAGTTTTTGCATAAGTTAATTGCATTAAAGTTTAACAATTAGTTAATCAATTGTTAGCCTTGTGAAAGCTATGATTGTGGTAACGGTGGCAGCCATGCCTATTACACAGGTTTCAACAAGACTTCGCGTTTGTAACCAGTTGGCTACAGCGAACTCAAGTTATCCATATAAAGGTGTGAGGAGAAAAGGAAAAATGTCTAATATTTTGTGGAAATCCTTGGTGGTTAGCCCAGCAATTTTGGGAGCAGCACTGTTAGTGTCTTCAACAGCGATCGCCGCACCCAGTACCAGCAAGGACGCATCGGCAATAGAAACTTCCTCTACAACAGAAGTTTCTCAAAAGCCAGCAACATTGGCAACAGAAACCAAAGAAGCCCAAGTTTTGGCTCAGGTTAACCGCTACAGCAACGAAAACAATACTTCTTTAAATCAGGTAACATCAGTTTCCCAATTCTCTGACGTGCAACCTACAGATTGGGCATTCCAAGCTTTGCAATCTTTGGTAGAGCGCTATGGCTGTATTGCAGGTTATCCCAATGGCACATATCGCGGTAATCGGGCTTTAAGCCGTTACGAATTTGCCGCTGGTTTAAATTCTTGTTTAGATCGTGTAAATGAATTGATTGCCACAGCAACCGCTGATATGGTAACAAAGCAGGATTTAGCAACATTGCAGCGTTTGCAAGAAGAATTTTCTGCTGAATTGGCAACTTTACGCGGTCGAGTAGATGCTTTAGAAGGGCGGACTGCTGAACTAGAAGCCAATCAATTCTCCACTACCACTAAGTTAAAAGGTGAAGCTATTTTTGCTGTCACCGACGTTTTTGGTGGTGAAACAGGCAAAGCTAACCGGGCAGTTTTCCAGGATAGAGTGCGCTTAGGTTTAGAAACCAGCTTTACAGGTAGAGATATATTAACCACCCGTTTGGCTGCTGGTAATGCCACAGGCTTTAGTCTCCGAGATAATGCGAATAATCCTATTGCTGCTGGTGGAGTTGGCAAACAAACCTTTGAAGTTGGTGCAACTAACCCAGCTAACAGCGTTAAAATTGACAAGTTAACTTATGAAGCGCCTGTAGGACCTGCAAGAGTTTATCTTTCAGCTAGTGGTGGGCAACATAGTGATTATGCCGCTGTTAACAATCCTTACTTCTTTGATAAAACAGATGGTGGTAAAGGGGCTTTAAGTACCTTCGCATCTGAAAACCCCATCTACCGGATTGGTGGTGGTTCTGGTATTGCCTTGAATGTACCCTTTGGGAAACCCGGTGATAGTTTCTTGAAACCAAGTTCTCTCACATTAGGTTACTTAGCTGCAAACGCTAATGATCCCAGTCCCAGCAATGGCTTGTTTGATGGCAACTATGCAGCTTTAGGTCAGTTAAACTTTAACGTTGGTAATCGCGTTGCTTTGGCTGCCACCTATGTGCATGGTTATCAAAAAGCAGGTACTACCTTATTTGATTCAGGAATTGGTACTGGTGCTTTAGTAGGCACTGCACAAGCGAATACTTTAGGCGTTAATTCGGCAACAGGTGCTGCTAGTGCCTCTTCCAGCAACTCCTACGGTATTTCCGCAGCTATCAAGCCTAGCGATAAACTGTCTTTGAGTGGTTTCGTTTCCTACCATGATGTTACAGGCTTTGGAGCTAATGATGATAAAGAAGCTTGGAGCTATGGTGCAGGTTTAGCTTTACCTGATTTTGGTAAGAAAGGTAACGTCTTGGGTATCTTCGGTGGCGCTCAACCTTACTCACTAGGTGCGACTGGTAGAGAGACTCCATACCAAGTAGAAGGCTTCTATAAGTATCGCGTTTCTGAAAATGTATCCGTAACTCCTGGAGTTATTTGGATGACATCTCCTGGACAAAATAATACCAGTAATGATGCCTTTGTTGGTACACTCAGAACAACTTTTAGCTTCTAAATAGTTAAAAGTTTGTTGATAAGTTTCAACGTGATTTGACCCTGCCTCATGGCGGGGTTTTTTTGTGGAGAGAAAAACCCCAGTTAAGAACCGGAGTATACTGGAAAAGAGCTTAAGAGACTTCCAAATAAAAAAATGTCCCAAAACTGATGCAGAAATTCTCTCTCTGTGTACTCTGTGCCTCTGTGGTTCGTTTCTTAGGATAATTTATTTCTTGGAAGTCTCTAACTGTGAGGTTTTGCTCATTTTCATCCTTCAATTTTGATCTTGGACTACTGCTTGTGGAACTATCATGTAAATCTGAATACGCAATTTTGGCGTTATTAGAGATGGCTACTCATTATGAAAACGGTGAACCGATGCAAATTCGGCAAATTGCTCTGCAACAAAAGATACCTGATCGCTATTTAGAACAACTGTTAGCAACTTTGCGGCGGGGGGGTATAGTTAAAAGTCAACGGGGTTCAAAAGGCGGCTATTTATTGGCGCGAGAACCTCGGAAAATTAGTATCTTTGAGATTTTAGAATGTTTGGAAGGTTTAGATGTGCAGACTGGTGAACAAAATACTAACCCCACAAGTTTAGATAATTCTGTGGTGTCAGAAATTTGGCAAGAAGCACGTCAGGCGGCAAATTCAGTGTTACAAAATTATTCGCTTCAGGATCTTTGTGAAAAACGGGATTCCCGGAAGCAGTTGGATATCATGTACTACATTTGAAGACAGAAAATTTTATGATGCGGATTGTTGAAAATATTACGGAATTGGTGGGACGGACACCTCTAGTTAAGTTAAACCGGATTCCTCAAGAATTAGGTTGTGTGGCTACAATTCTCGTGAAATTGGAAAGTATGAACCCTTCGTCATCGGTAAAAGACCGCATTGGGGTAAGTATGATTATGGCGGCGGAAAAGGAAGGATTAATTGCCCCTGGGAAGACGATTCTGGTAGAACCAACATCGGGAAATACTGGGATTGCTTTGGCTATGGCAGCGGCGGCTAAGGGGTATCAATTAATTTTAACTATGCCGGAAACGATGAGTGCGGAACGGCGGGCGATGTTAAGGGCTTATGGGGCCCAATTGGAACTCACTCCGGGAATTGCGGGGATGAGTGGGGCGATTCGGCGGGCGCAGGAGATTGTGGATAGAACACCATACTCTTATATGTTGCAACAGTTCCGCAATCCGGCTAATGCCCAAATTCACCGGGAAACTACGGCGGAGGAAATTTGGGAGGATACGGATGGATTGGTGGATATGATTGTGGCGGGTGTGGGGACTGGGGGGACGATTACTGGGGTGGCGGAAGTTTTGAAGGCCCGGAAACCAAGTTTTCAGGCGATCGCTGTCGAACCAGCTAATAGCCCGATATTATCGGGAGGTAAACCAGGTCCCCATAAAATTCAGGGCATTGGGGCGGGTTTTATTCCCCAAGTCTTAAAGGTAGAATTGATTGATGAGGTAATTACGGTTACTGATGAGGATGCGATCGCCTTTAGTCGCAAATTAGCCAGGGAGGAAGGGCTACTATCGGGCATTTCCAGTGGTGCAGCCCTCTGTGCAGCGGTGCGTGTTGCCCAACGTCCAGAGAATCAGGGACGCTTAATTGTGATGATTCAGCCTAGTTTCGGTGAGAGATATTTAAGTACACCCTTATTCCAAGACCTAGAAGCGAAAACAGCAACTAGTGCCAATTAACAATCTATTGGATTCATGTCCGATTTTAACCACTACGACACCCTAAAAGTTAGTAACAATGCAAGTCTTGCGGAGATTAAACAAGCTTATCGCCGCTTGGTGAAAATTTTTCATCCTGATAGCAATCAAGAAATCACAGACAATGAACAAATTATTCGTGTTAATGCTGCCTATGAGGTTTTAAGTGACAGTAAAAGTCGTTTTAATTATGATGAAAAACTCCGTCACAGTCAGCAAAAATTCCATCAAGTTCGCCAAAAACGTGCAGAATATGCCCAACAGCACCACAAAGCAACTAGGAAAACGAGAAAAGATGTTGATGAAAACGTTGAAGAATGGTTACGTTTAGTTTATAAACCAGTAAATCGGATACTTTCAACAATTCTCAATTCTTTAGAATCACAAATTGACGAATTAGCCGCAGATCCTTTTGATGATGATCTTTTAGACGAATTTCAAGATTATTTAGCATCCTGTCGGGAAGATTTACGAGACGCACAAATTAAGTTTCGTTCTTTGCCAAATCCTACTAGTTTTGCAGCCGCAGCAGCCCATATTTACTATTGTATGAGTCAAGTGGCAGATGGAATAGAGGAGTTAGCCTACTTCCCATTAAGCTATGATGATCGTTATTTGCACACAGGACAAGAATTATTTCGGATAGCGAAAAGATTGTATCGGGAAGCGCAAGAGTCGGTTACTTGATGAGACATACTCAAAGTTACAAAATATCATCAACGATAACCGTACCACCATCACAGAAATCTATACTGAGATGATAATCTGCAAGTAGCGCAGTTCCAATCAGAGGACGACTACCCATTGCCAATACTGCAACCTCGCGTTCTATACCTTGCCAGAGAATAGTTGCCAAATGAACATTGACTCCAATACTGGAATTATCAGCCAAATTTGCATCAATTCGAGCAATGTATGGCAGCCCAAGTTCTGTAATTACAACTGGGGGTAAAGTTAAAAAACCTTCAAAACCCGTATCAACAACACATTCAATTTCTATATTTGCAGGTTCTGATAAACAAATAATCAAATTAATTTGAGCTTGAAGCCCAAATACGTTTCCATGTATCACTATGTTGTCCTAATTAATGTACCACCAACAGCATAAACTGCATTAAAGCCGATTCTTCCTGCCCAAATTGGGGCATCAGGTTGTTTTGCTTGCAATCGGCGACTTGTAATAATTAAATCATCACCAATTTCATATTCACCAGTTTCTACATTAATTGAAATAATTTTGCCAATGTTCTCTGTTTTCTCTGCTAAAGGACGAATGATTTTTTCATAGATTTCTTTGCCCCGGTTGGTAATTTCTTCACCACTGATTTTAGGGTTAAGCATAGAGAGAACCTTCCAATTCAAGTTAATATACTTCTGTTATGATTCTAATACAGAAACTACAGTATGGTTAACAAGCCAAACATCTGACGGACTCCTGACTCTTAACTCCTGCTGTATTAACCGATAGGATAACATCCCGGATTGACGGCATGGATAAATTCACTACCGGCTAATGGTCTTCCCCGTTTATAAGCGGCTTCTTGTGGTTGTCCCCACCCTAATTGTAAAATAATTTCTAGAAAGTTCAGATTTTCCCACTTTAATAAAGTTGCCCATTCTGTTCTTTGGACAATTCTTTCTACATCTACTGTGTTGACTTTTTGATGTTGTTTACCATTACTAAAACTTAGATATAAATCCATTTCTTCTGTCACCAGATACCAAAATTCTAAAAGAGAATCTTTGGCGGGTTTCAATATTTCTAAATCACTTTCTAATGCAATCAATTCTGGATCAATTTCTGGATAATGGAGATTTTTACCTTTAATATGAATATCTTTCCAGATAATGCCAGAAACTTGATTTTCTCGTTGATATTCATGAATAGAGGCTTTAAAATCTTGGTAAGCTGTGAATCTTTGTACTCCGTCGGTTTTAATAAACGGATCTATAACAGGATTACTAGCAACGGTTATATCTAACTTTAACCTTTCTCCTTTTAAGCAAGCTTGGCGTTCGATTGCCAAAATCTGAATTAACTCTTGGGTATTGTAAATATTTGACATCAGAACAAGACCTAATTAGTTATTAGTTATTAGTTATGAAACTAATTGTTAATTTTGTGTCAGATGGTCATCAAGATTGAGTGAAGATTTACAGCAGAATTTAGGAGTCAGGAGTCAGGAGTCAGGAGTCAGAAGTAAAAAGAGTTTGCTGTCTGGTTTTGAATTTAGATCCTGTACCTTATTAATCTGCAATCTGATTTAATTATTATCTCTTAATATAAATATAAATGCCGTATCAGAATCAACTATTTGTTGTATTGTTTATTTCAGGGAATAAAAATTGATACAGATCCTTTAAATACCTTCTGTGAAGGGAGGGAACAGTTTCAACTATCTGCATATCCTCAATTTTCCAGATCCGACAAAGAAATATGCTGTAAGTCTACACAGATTTAAATAAATCTACAATTATACCACTAGCGAGGTAAAGGGTATGACTCTTGTTAAGGTAAATCAAAGACACTACCCCAAAGGGGATCTTACTCGTCGAGGAATGGCTTTAGCTATGGACTTTTTCGGTGCATGGTTACTGAGTTCTATAGTGAGAAGTAATGAAATTGGTATTCAATTTGCCCAAATCTTTGTGTTTATTTTTGCTTGGTTAATTTTTCGCGTAGTCGTAGTTTACAACAATCAGGGACAAAGTTTAGGACGTTGGGCGTTTGATTTAAAGATCCTAGAAGTCGTAAATGGGGAAATAGTCAACAGAATCCCGCAATTTCAGACATTATTACTGCGAGAAGGGATTATTTGCTTTTCTAGCTTATTATTATCCATTTTTTTGGGGAATATCATCCTCAACCCCGCCGCTGTTGTATTATTGCTTCCCTTAATCATTGACGGGGGTGCAGCTTTATCTGATACTCAGATGCGTCAGGCTTTCCATGACCGCTTTTTTCGGACGGTTATAGTTTCTTCCCGTCGGGGTTATTCATTAGATATAAAAATTAAACGGTTGGTTGAAAAATTTCCCCGAAATATGAGATAATAACCATTTGTGTTAATTATCCTCCAGGCTTTACAGTTTGTAAGATTATGGCTAAAAGTAAAGGTGCGCGCATAATAGTGACACTAGAATGCACCGAGTGTCGGACAAATCCAGATAAACGTTCCCCTGGCGTATCTCGTTATACCAGTACCAAGAACCGTAGGAACACAACCAACCGTTTAGAACTGAAAAAGTTCTGTACCCACTGCAATAAACACACAGTTCACAAGGAAATTAAGTAAGAATGAGTTACTATCGTCGTCGCCTTTCTCCAATTAAGCCCGGAGATGCCATTGATTACAAAGATGTAGATTTGTTGCGGAAGTTTCTTACCGAACGTGGTAAAATTTTGCCTCGGAGAATCACTGGTTTAACCTGTCAGCAACAACGCGCCCTGACTTTAGCCATTAAACGCGCCCGGATTGTGGCTTTGTTACCCTTCATTAACGCCGAAGGTTAAGAATATTTTGGATTTTGGATTTTGGATTGTCCAAAAAAAAGTAGCATTTGCATGGATATTGCCTGGTTACTTTGGGTCCAAAATCTAAAATTTAATATTTAATGTTAGGAAATTGCCAAAAACATTTAATTAATTCATTCTCAAAAATGGTACGATATCGCTAAATTTGAGAATGAAATTGTCAAAGGTGATAGCATTCTTCATAGCAAATTATTAAATAAGTAGGTGAGCGTTGAAAATTGTCGTTATGGCAAGGCAAAAGGCAAGAGGCAAGAGGCAAGAGTGAAGAGGGTTTGGGCGATTTTACATTTCTTTACACAGTTTGGTTTTATTGTGTTCACCTACTTAAAGGATTAAATACCCGTTATTTAATCCGCAATCTCCAGTCTAAAAATCTAAAAATATTAAAGTGCGACAGTTGTGGATAAGGGGACGTTAGTTGAATTTAGGGTTCAAAGCGATCGCCGTCTAGGAGTGGTGGATCGTCCAGACGGTAAAACTCGTTGGTTTGTAGTAGATGAACGTGGTCAATCTCACAGTCTTGCACCTCGCCAATTTACCTACACAGTGAATGGACAAACCTATAAACCAGGCGAAATCGCTGATTTCTTAAGTCAAGTCCAACCTTATCTAGATCCATCAAGTCTAGAGATAGCGTGGGAACTACTCATTGAAGATGGAGAAACTGTCACTCCTAGCCAATTGGCAAATATATTATTTTCGGAATCCACGCTTCCTCAGTGTTATGCAGCCCATTATTTGTTATCGGAGGATAAACTCTATTTCAAACAAAAAGGAGACGCTTACGAACCCCGCAGCACGGCACAAGTAGCAGAACGCAAACACCAGATTGAAGTAGAATCCCAAAAAGCCAGGGGACAGCAGGAATTTTTAGCCCGTGTAGAACAGGCACTTCAGGGACAAGTAGTAGAATGGCAACGACTAGACCGCCAACGCTTAGAAGCCATAGAAAAGTATGCGACTTTGTTAGCTGATGTTGTCATGCTCAAGGTAAATTACGACTCTTTAGCTCGTGCTTGTCCGCCTTCAGCCCCAGTATTAGAAACTATGAATATGCTGGGACGTTCTGCTACGCCCCAGGCGGCATTTCAACTTTTGATAGATTTGGGTTGGTGGACTTCCCATGAGAATCTGTTTCTGCGCCGTTCATCAATCTCCGTTCAATTTCCGCAAAAGGTATTAGAAGTGGCGCAAAAACGTTGGGATTTTCCTCCTACAGATTTGGACACAAACCGTCTTGATCTTACACATCTCAAGGTGTACACCATTGATGATGAAAGCACTACGGAAATAGACGATGGTTTGAGTTGGGAGGTATTACCAGATGGTAAGCAACGGTTATGGGTACATATTGCTGACCCCACCCGGTTACTAATACCGGATGATGAGTTGGATTTGGAAGCCAGAAAACGGGGGAGTACGGTTTATTTACCGACGGGGATGATTCCTATGTTTCCAGAGGTGTTGGCTACAGGTCCCATGAGTTTGGTACAGGGGAAGGTCTGTTGCGCCCTCAGCTTTGGGGTGATTTTAGATGAAGTTGGGGCGGTTGAAGATTATTGTATCCACGCTGGTTTGATCAAGCCTACCTATCGTCTTACCTACGAGGATGTTGATGAGATGTTGGAGTTGGGAGTACAGGCTGAACCGGAAATTGAGGCGATCGCTAATTGGGCAAAAATCCGCAAAAATTGGCGTTATTGTCAAGGCGCTATCAGTATCAATATGCCCGAAGCCATGATCAAAGTCAAAGACGATAATATTAATATTGATGTTTTAGATGATTCTTCATCCCGCCAATTAGTCGCAGAAATGATGATTCTTGCTGGCGAAGTAGCAGCGCGTTATGGTCAAACCCATAATATCCCTCTCCCCTTTCGTGGTCAACCCCAACCAGAATTACCCCCAGACGAGGAATTACTGCAACTCCCCGCTGGTTTTGTGCGTTCTTGTGCCATGCGTCGCTGTATGCCTAAGAGTGAAATGAGCATTACACCGATGCGTCACGCTGGGCTGGGTTTAGATACCTACACTCAAGCTACCTCTCCCATTCGTCGTTACAGCGACTTACTCACTCACTTCCAACTGAAAGCACATTTACGCGGTGAAGGTTTACCTTTCTCTGCTGAACAACTCAAAGAAGTGATGATGACAGTCATGAGTACCACCCAAGAAGCAACAATGGTGGAACGACAAACTAATAGATATTACGCCTTAGAATATTTACGTCGTCATCCTGAACAAGTTTGGCAGGTGACAGTATTAATGTGGTTACGAGAGGATAGCAATTTAGCACTAATTTTACTAGAAGATTTGGGGTTACAGTTGCCTATGTCCTTCCGGCGTTCTGTCAGTTTGGGAGAAAATTTATTAGTGAAAGTTAGTTTGGCTGATCCCCAAAAAGATATGATTCATTTCCAAGAAATTATGTATCAGGAAGCCCAATCGGTTACAAATTAAGGCGTTCGCCTTTGGCGTGGCGCAGTTGTATTATATTCGCCAAAAACTTTTCAAATACAGCACTTCCTGCTGTTATGAGGTACAAAGTTTCATCGCCAATCCTGTAGGGGCGCAGGGTCTGCGCCCTTAATTGTATTGCATTCAACCTGCAACTGCTGTAATCTCTCACGCAGAGGCGCAGAGTCGCAGAGAGTAAGAGTTTGAACCTTCTATCAAGTAAGGGACTTCCAAGAAATAAAATCCCCACAAAATTGGGTAATTTATTTTTTGGTGTTCCCTAAGTAGTCGGACAAAATTAAATTCACTCGTTGAGAGAGGGAACAGGGAACACTTCGACAAGCTCAGTGCATCGCAGGGAACAGGGAACAGAAAAATCAATTGTGTAATTAATTCTGTCCCATTACTTAATAATTATTAGGAACTTTGGGAATGAATAAATTTACTTTATCTCTCATTTTTTTAAATAGTCTATTTGTGTCTATAGGAACTGCTAACGCTCAATCATTAATAAATAATCATCGTAATTCAGATATAGGAATAGAAAGAAAAACCCCTAATGTGGATGAAATTTCCCAACAATTAAAACTACCACATTCAAAAATAGCAGTTATTGATCAGAATCATCAGGTCAAACAACAAAATTTTGTTTGGGTATTTAAGGATTTAAAGGAAGTTGGTAAACAGCCATTTCTTCAAGTTAAGAAGGAAACAGAGAAACCGAAAACTAAGCCTGAATCTAATGCTAAATCACCGAAAGAAGATGAATTGGAAGATTTTGCAGAGGTTACAAAAGATACTCAAAAGTCAGAGGGAATCTTTACTATTTATCGTCATCAGCATAAAAATAAAATTTATCTAGAAATTAAACCAGAACAACTCCAAAAAAACTTTCTTGCAACTTCAACTTTAGAATCAGGAATTGGTGAAAAGGGTATTTATAGTGGAATGCCATTACAAGACTTCTTATTCTATTTTCAAAAGATAGATAATCAAATCCAGTTTGTGGTTCGTAATGTCAATTTTCGGACTCGTGAAGGAGATCCCCAAGCCAAATCAGTAGCTAGATCATTTAGTGATTCCGTGCTTTACACTATTCCTATTAAAAGTATTCATTCAGAAAGAAAAACCATTATTATTGATTTAGGTGATTTATTACTTACAGACTTAGCCGGATTAGCTAGTAATTTAGAATTAGCTGCTAGTCCCGAACAAGCTTATCTTGGTAATGCGAAAGTATTTCCCGGTAATTTAGAACTCGAAGCGATTTTCAATTTTGCTAATGCGGGTAAGTATGAAGGCAATAATTCGGATGTTTTACCTGATAGTCGCGGTTTTACCTTAAAGGTGCATTATAGTTTATCGGAATTACCAAAAAGTAAATATCAACCTCGGTTAGCTGATGAACGGGTAGGTTATTTCCTCACAGCTTATCAAGATTTATCTAAAGATGAACGGAGAGATCCTTTTGTTCGTTATATTAATCGCTGGAATTTAGAAAAACAAGATCCTACAGCCGCAATTTCTCCACCGAAAAAACCGATTGTTTTTTGGATTGATAATGCTGTGCCTCTAGAATATCGTGATGCTATCAAAGAGGGAGTTTTGATGTGGAATCAAGCCTTTTTGAAAGCGGGATTTAAGGATGCTATTCAAGTCCAACAAATGCCCGATAATGCTACTTGGGACCCGGCAGATATTCGCTATAATACTATCCGTTGGATTAATACTGTGGATGGTTTTTTTGCGATGGGTCCATCCCGTGTTAATCCCTTAACTGGGGAAATTCTAGATGCAGATATTTTGATTGATGGTAGTTTTGTCCGGTTGTTAAAAAATGATTATCGGCAAATTATTCAACCTCAAAATTCACAAACTCGCACTTCTTTATCAGCATTAGTTAACAATGGGCGTTTGTGTGACAAAGGTAATCAAAAATCTCCCAAATCATTAGGCAATTTGTCTAAACTGGCGACAAATTATGATTTATGCTACGGCATGGAAGCATCTAATCAGTTAGCTTTTGGTTCTTTGGCAATGTCTATGTTAGGAAATAGTCCACCAAGTCCAAAGGAGTTAAAAGATTATATCCATCAATATTTACGTTTAATTATTACCCATGAAGTTGGTCATACTTTGGGTTTGCGGCATAATTTCCGGGGTAGTACCTTACTCTCTCCTGTTGAGATGAATAATCCAGAAATTACCCAGACTAAAGGGATGACAGCATCGGTTATGGATTATATTCCTCCTAATATTGCTCCTGATGGTGTCAAGCAGGGAGATTATTTTCCCAATCAGGTGGGACCTTATGATGAATGGGCAATTGAGTATGGTTATAGTCCTAGTCAAGCGACAACTACCCTGGGAGAAAAGTCGTTTTTAGCGGCAATTGCAGGACAATCTAATCAACGGGAATTGAGTTATGCTCCTGATGAGGATTTATCTAATAGTGATCCAACTGTAAATCCTTGGGATCATAGTGGTAATGTATTGGTTTATTCTCAGTCACAATTGGCCAATGCGCGGCGGATGTGGGAACGATTAAATAAGGGATATACTATAGATGAAGAGAGTTCCAGCGATGTAGAAGAGCGTTTCAATAGTATTTTGAGGAATTATTTACAGAATTTATACTATACCAGTAAATATATTGGTGGTCAGTCTTTTTACCGAGTTAAACCAAGTGATACTAAAGGACAATTACCATTTGTTCCTGTGTCGGTAGAACAACAGCGACAAGCATTGATGACAATGCAAAATTATGTTTTTGCGGAAGATGCTTTGAAATTTCCCCCGGAATTACTGAATAAGTTAGTACCTTCGCGGTGGTTACATTGGGGGACTAGTATTCAGCAAGGACGGTTAGATTATCCGATTCATGATTTAGTGTTGTTGGTGCAGACTGCCGTGTTGCGGGATTTATTGGCAAGCGATCGCCTCACTCGTCTCAAGGATTTAGAATTAAAAAGTGAACCAGGAAAATCTCTCACCTTGCCAGAATTATTTGATACTTTACAATCTGGGATTTGGTCGGAAGTTCTGCAACCCCAAGGTAAATTACAAATTTCTAGTTTGCGGAGAGGTTTACAACGGGAATACCTGGAAATAATGATGGAAATGGTCTTGCGAAAGGAATCTGTTCCTGAAGATGCCCGAACTTTAGCTTGGTATAAACTCAAGCAGTTAAATAGTAAATTAAAACGGGTAAATTCTGAAGATGAATATACTCAGGCTTTCTTATTAGAAACACGCGATCGCATTGAGAAGACTTTGAATGCACCATTGGTAGGGAATTGATGTAGACCTACCTAGTAGTCTGTCAACCCGAAAATGACGGGTGAAGGCAAGCAGGGGAGGTAGGGGAGGTAGGGGAGGTAGGGGAGGTAGGGGAGGTAGGGGAGGTAGGGAGGTAGGGGAGGTAGGGGAGGTAGGGGAGGTAGGGGAGGTAGGGGAGGTAGGAGAGGTAGGGGAGGAAAGAACAGAAGTTTTTTCGGATTATTACCCGTCAAAATAAATTTGACGAACTACTAGCGTTATAATTAGGAAAACTGGAGTAATTGATGAATTACCCCGATTTGTAATTTATGTGAGAAACACGAGGCATTTGTGAAAACTACATTAACCACCTCATCTCCTGTTCTCTATGATGAAGATTTTAATTTATGGGTTAATTCAACCATTGAATTATTGCAACAAAAAAGATTTGATGAATTAGATATTAAAAATCTAATTGCTGAAGTAGCAAGTATGGGAAATAATGATAAGAAATCAATTAAAAGTAATTTACGAATTTTGTTGATGCACCTGTTAAAATGGCAGTATCAACCAGACAAACGGACAAACAGTTGGCGCACAACCATTAAGGAACATCGCAACCGCTTAGAGGATGATTTTGCTGATAGTCCTAGTTTAAAGAATTATTTTTTAGAAGTATTTAATGAATGTTATCAAAAAGCTAGAGATTTAGCATCATCGGAAACTGGTTTATCTCTTGGTGTTTTTCCGGTTGAATGTCCCTTTGATATTGATGCAGTGATGAAATCTGACTTTTTCCCATATTGAAGAAAATGATTGAGTTACAAACCCAGTTACCCACAGATACATGGATTTACACTTCTTGGGCAGATTATGAGCAGATAATTGTCAATTTGCTCAACGAAAAAGCGAAAAGTTACTACTATAAAGGGTATATGAGGCTGGAAATGGCACCAGTTAGTTTTGATCACGGTAAAGACCATGTTGTAATTATTTTTGCGGTAACTCTATTTGCGACAATTAGAGGGATTCTAGCTACAGGTTTAGACACCACTACTTTTCGTAAAACTGGTATTCAGGACTGTCAGCCTGATGTGGCGTATTACTTGCGAGAACGCGCCCAATCTATCCCCACTGGTACAGGCATTATCAAACTTGATCTGTATCCTGCACCAGATTTGGTGATTGAGATTGCGAAAACATCTCTCCTTGATGATTTGGGGACAAAGCGATCGCTCTACGAAGATTTGGGTGTTGCTGAATATTGGGTGGTAGATGTCCAAAATGCCCAAATCATCGCTTATGCTATGGCAGATCAAGGTAGTAAACGTATTCAAGAATCACAGGTATTTCCTGGTTTGGCAATTGCAATTTTAGAGGAAGCTTTACGCCGTAGTCGTGAAATGAGTCAATCTGAAGTTGGTGCTTGGTTATTGAACCAGTTTCAGGAAAAGGAGGGCAGTTTGGAGCATTGTTAATTTTGCACAAGTGCCTGTCACCTGTCACCTCCCTTCACTAGAAGACTTATTCAGCAACCCCTACTTAATGATGGTGATGGTGGTGAGTAATAGCTGATTGGGAATTAACAGCCATACCTTCCGTTTCCATCAACTCTGCTATATGTGCATTTGCCCATTCAGCAGCCATAGCTAAAAATTGTGGATCATCATTAACACAAGCCATTTGTAAATAATCTACATCTGGATGTTGTTTTTCCAAATCATGAATAATGTGATGCACATCTAACAAAGTTTCATGATTTTCTGTAGCAAAACCAATGGGCATAAATAGCAATACCTTTGCACCCAATTGAATCAAATTTTGAGCAGCTTGGGTAGCATTTGGTTGAGTCCATTCAATTAATGGGGTATCGTGGTTCAACCAACCCACAGAAATTAATGGGTAATTGTTAATTAACTTATTTCTGACTAACTCATACATGGCTTGACTTTCATCAATCCCAGAGGTAAAGCCTTTCGCTTTGTGGGGACAACCATGATTCATCAAGATAATCCCAATTTGCGAAGGTAAATAACCTGTAGCCAAATCAGTATGAATTTTTTCTTCTACCAAATGCGCCATTAAATCAATATATTTTGGCTCATTGTAGAACGAAGGAATATATTTTTGGGCTTTAATCCAATGTTCATCACCATCAGCTAATTCTACCAGAGCATTATTCACCTGTTCAATCGCAATACCACTGGTAAAAATGGAATCAACAACCAATAATGGATAAATCAGCAGTTTGCTAAAGCCTTGATCTTTAATT
Organism: Aphanizomenon sp. UHCC 0183; assembly: GCF_009712065.1. Classification (NCBI taxonomy): domain Bacteria; kingdom Bacillati; phylum Cyanobacteriota; class Cyanophyceae; order Nostocales; family Aphanizomenonaceae; genus Aphanizomenon; species Aphanizomenon sp. UHCC 0183. The sequence goes on from NZ_VILC01000086.1 coordinate 15,323, forward strand.
TCGGCTAAAACTTGGTTTGGTAAAAAAGGAGCGCAGAAGTTAAAAGCTTTAAAAACTTGAACACCATTACCCCATTTATGTTGTAATTCGTGTTCAATACCCGCTCTTTGTCTTTCAAAAATGGCATTATGAGGGGAAATAAAATCATGATGTGTGTGTCCCCATTCATGACGATCGAATAATGCCAAAAGCTTTGCTAAAGGGGGATAAATCCAAGTGGGAACAGGAGCGAATTTAGCCGTCAGTAAATTTAAAGCTTGTTCGTTATAGTTAGCAAAATCTTCATAGCTTTCAACTTCGCCATAGCCCATAAGTAACACGGCTACACGGTCTTTACTGGGTAGATGATCGTGGCTATGGGTAGCGTGCAGTTTTTCGGGGGTTGCAACCACAATGAGTTCCTCAAGATAACCAAAACAGAGAGACAAGCCTAGACAATTACTAGATTATCTCTATTAATTTGTAGCATAATATCCTATCCAGGGGGATGGGATAAAAATAAAAATAAAAATACACATCTACATTCATAAGTTAACCTGTGCAAAAGGCTCCCTACCCCTACCCCTACCCCTACCCCTACCCCTACCCTACCCCTACCCCTACCCCCACTCCCCCAACTCCCCCCACTCCCCCAACTCCCCAACTCCCCCACTCCCCCAACTCCCCAACTCCCCCACCCCCCCACTCCCCACTAACGATAGAATTAAAATATATTGTTCACTATCAAGCCATCAAAAACCATGCCGTCTGACATTGCTGTCGAGAAGAAAAAATTAAAAAATCCACCTTTGCAAATGCACTACTTAGGCGATCGCGTTTTGCGTCAACCGGCAAAGCGGGTTACTAAAATAGATGACGAACTCCGCCTACTAGTGCGCGAAATGCTGCAAACTATGTATAGCTCAGATGGCATTGGTTTGGCTGCACCTCAAGTTGGCATCAATAAACAACTTATCGTTATTGACTGCGAACCAGATCAACCTAATCATCCGCCATTAGTGTTAATTAACCCTACCATTAAACAGGTTAGCAGTAAGCTCTGTGTGGCTCAGGAAGGGTGCTTAAGTATTCCTAATGTCTTTCTAGATGTAAAACGTCCAGAAATGGTAACAATCGCCTATAAAGACGAATATGGTCGTCCCCAAACCTTAACAGCAGGTGATTTACTCGGTCGCTGTATTCTTCACGAATTGGATCACCTTAATGGTGTGGTATTTGTAGATCGTGTAGAAAATTCCTTGACTTTAAACGAAGAGTTATCTAAAAATGGCTTCTCGTATCAGGCAGTGAAACCAGTAGTATAGGGTGGTCTAGTAGTGTATTTAACTCCAAAAAGCGGTTTATTTTTAGGTGGTGCTTGTGTTGCAGCGATCGCCGCTGTTGGTTCAGTTTTTGAATTGAGTTATGGAGAACCAGATTTTGGTGTCCCAACCACTGCCATTATCCTAGCTTTGAGCATTCCTCTCACCGTATTCTTTTTTATTGCCGCAGTGAGGGATGCACGAGATAATATAGGATAAGCATCAGGTATATGAAAAAGGTAAGAGGATGAATGAGGAATGCACACTTCACCCTTTTACCTTTTATTTTTTACTAAGTAATTGATGATTATAAATCATGAAAATTCAACTAAAACCAGAAACTGAAGAACTGATCCAGTCCTATATTGCCACAGGTCATTATACCAATGCCGACGATGTGATAATTAAAGCACTTAAAGTGTTATCGGAGTGGAAAAAAGAGGATCAGGAATGGAAGGAACACGCAAAAAAGTCGCTGTAGGACTTGCCCAAATTGACCGAGGTGAAGTGGTTAGTAGTGATGTTGTTATGGCTAGATTACAAGAAAAAATTAGAATTGCTCGTGAGAATAAAAAATAATGGAGTATATTCTATCTGTAGGGGCAAGTCAGGACATAGAATCTTTATTTTTGGATTTAGATCAATAAAATAGAATCATGCTACCAACTTCTACCCCCATACTCCGACTTTCCCAAGGACATCTAAACTTACTCGCAGCTTGTCCCCGTAAATTCCAACATAGCTACTTAGAACAACTAAATACTCCTCTAGATCCTAAACACGAAGAATATCAAATTTTAGGTAGTCGGTTTCACTTGCTTATGCAGCAGCGAGAAATGGATTTACCTATTAATAAATTACTACAAGCAGATCCTCAATTACAAAATTGGATGACTGACTTTAGCAAAATTGCTCCAGAAATATTTATAACTAATATTGATAATCAAAGCTTTCGAGAAAGCGAACATTATCGAACATTACAAATTGGTAATTATCTCCTAACTGTCATTTATGATTTATTAATTGTTGACCAAAATCAAGCCCAGATTCTCGACTGGAAAACCTATCCCCAACCACCAAAAAGAGAAACATTAGCTAAAAATTGGCAAACAAAACTTTATCTCTACGTCATGGCAGAAACTAGCAACTATTTATTAGAAAATATTTCCCTAACCTACTGGTTTGTGCAATCAAAAGAGCAAACTAAACATATTAAATTTTGTTATAATGAGAAAGAACATCAGAAAACAGCACAGGAATTAAATCAACTATTAAACAATCTCACTCAATGGGTAAAAGATTATCAGAATAATATACCATTACCCCAAATTGCCAAATCCCAGAAAATATGTGAATCTTGTCAATATGCCATGAGGTGTCACCGTCAAAAAATCAAAGAAGAAACTATGGATATTGATCAAAATTTCCCTAATTTAGAAAACATTGCCGAAGTCTCACTTTAAAATCAAACTTA
>NZ_VILC01000087.1:0-17739 GCF_009712065.1 Aphanizomenon sp. UHCC 0183
CAGCGGTTAAAACCGCACGAGTAGGCTTTCCCCCGCGCTCTAAAGAGACGCGGCTCCCAGCCTTCCCGCAATCTCCTGGTGGGGTTTTAACGTTAGTAGCAATTGTTTTCATAAAACCTCGCGGTAAGTGGGAAACTCAGTGGCTTTAGCCCTGAGAGTCCCAACCTTGCATTTCCACCAACTCCATACACAAATCATTAATTTGCTCCAAATCAGGACGATGTGGTAAACTAGATTGCTCATAAAAAGCATCCATTTGAGCAACCAAATCTTCCGCCATTTTCATCAACTCTTCATAACTATAATTACCCCGCAGAATAGCCTTTAAATCATCAATATCACCAGCTAAATTTCTATCTACAGTTACTTCTCCCCGCTGCAAAATTTCCAATCCACTGCGTAGTAATCTAATACAGTGCATTCCATGTTTTAAATCATAACCTGATTTTTTTTCCATTTCGGCTCTTGCAGGGTTTCTATTTTCCTGCCAAGATATATAAGCCTTCCATTCTCGCAACGCAATTTGATAACTTTGACTTTTTTGTAAAAGGCGAATAAAATCCTTACGTCCATGAGTTAAATTTTGAGTATATGCTAAAGTTTCATCTGCTAAAGTGTATTGTTTTAAAACACCTTTAAAATCAATATCCGCAGTCAGCAATTTATATAACTGTTCAGATTCTTCCAAAAATTCAATTTTCCCCCTAATTAAAAGATAAAGATACTCCAAAAAAGCATTTAACTCATCTTTACTTAAAGGAACTTCATCCATAATATCGAAATCAGAGGGAATAGGTTTCTTCGTGGGTGGATTTAATAACCATTTACGATGAGTTTCCATCTTCTTGATTTGAGCAAAAGCATAACCAGAATAAGTGTGTTTTACCTTTTTACTCAAAAACAACTTGCGATGATTAATTAAATGTTGTCCAACATTTGTTAAAAAAGGATAATTCGTTAACCACAGCAATTCTAAAACATTAGGATTTGCCCCAGCCAATAAATGTAGAACTTTCCTTAATTCATAAATAACTGTATCTTCATTACCATCTATAAACGGGAATATCCCTGGTTCATCCCATCCCGAATCCTTTTGCTCAATACTATCAAAACCTAAATAATAGCGTTTAGGAGCAATAAATACACCACGATAATCATAATCTGATTCAGGACGATTTAAACCATAACCATGACTACCAGCTAAACCCACAAAAATAGTTCTTTGTTCAACTTCTATCCTTTTCATATTTATCTAATAAAAATTAGGCGTTGCTGATTTTAGGGATGAAAATAATTTTGCATAGGTTCAAGACTCTTGTAGAGACGTTCCATGGAACGCCTCTACCTCCAAAAATCATACGCCAATTCAGCAACGCCAAAAATACCGTTGTTTCCTATGAGCCGGGATTTCTACGTACTAGGATGCTTCAACACATAAATGTTTTCTTGTTCTTACCCACAATTTAATTGTAACATACCACAGGGATTAAAATCCCTCGTGTCGCTTATAAGCTGTTGTGCATTTAATTTGTATAAGTGGAACAGGCATCTTGCCTGTTAAACAAGAATTCAGAATATTAGGATTATACAATTTAGCAATTTAGCTGTGTAACAGCTTATCTCAGGGAACCAAGCCGCTGAGTTTTACGCTTACCGCGAGGTCTTATAAAATTATATTTTATAAAAGGTTGACTGATTAGCTATCAATCAGGTAATATATTAGATTGTCTGTCTAACTCCTGCTCGGATCAGGTAGACATACTTCAAAGGCTGGCAAAAGCTATAAATAGCGTCTCTACGGGAGATTATAGCCAGCTACCTGTACGGCAACTCAAGGACGATTTTAATGACCTACGCGATTATCGAAACTGGCGGTAAGCAAATGAAAGTAGAAGCAGGTCGCTTTTACGACATTGAACTACTAACCGCTGAACCAGATGAAAAAGTTACCATCAACGCAGTATTACTTGTACATCACGAAGGCGCAGTTTCCATTGGACAACCTTTAGTAGAAGGTGCGACAGTGGAAGGGACAATTATGCGACATTTCAGAGGTCGCAAAGTCCTGGTGTATAAGATGAAACCTAAAAAGAAAACCCGCAAAAAACGGGGACATCGCCAGGAAATTACCAGATTTTTGATTAATTCTATCAATCTTAACGGCGAAGTTTTAGCTTACGAAGAAGCCCCAACGATGGCGGAAAGTCCCGTCATTAATGCTGATTTCGTGGAAGAAACCGCAGAAGAATCATAAATAAGGTTAAGTTGCTAGTTAAGGAATAGGCAAGAGGTGAGCAAGAGTAATTTAATTGCCAATCATTAATCATCTTTTTCCTAGCCTAAACTAGATAACTAGCTGGGATAAATAAAGTAAATAGAAAAGAGGAAATCATGGCTCATAAGAAGGGAACGGGTAGTACGCGAAACGGTCGTGACTCTAATGCTCAACGACTAGGTGTAAAGCGTTACGGTGGACAAACTGTACGCGCAGGTAATATTCTCGTCCGTCAACGTGGTACTAAGGTTCACCCTGGTAATAATGTTGGTATCGGTAGTGATGATACTTTATTCGCTTTAGTTGATGGTGTAGTTACCTTTGAAAGAAGAGGTAAAAGCCAGAAGAAAGTCAGCGTTTATCCAGTAGCGGTAGAACTTGTAGAAGCTGTAGCCAGCTAGTTATTTATTAGTTATTGGCCATTAGTTATATCCAAAACGGCTTAATTATTTGATTCTCCGGGTAGGGGTAAAGCAAAAACTCATAGGTGTCAACTTAACGTAAAACCTCTATCCCGCAAAGAACTCAAGTCATCTCATTCCCAGTCTCTGACTGGGAATGAGATGTGGTAGGGATTTAAGCTTAAGTTGACACCAATGAAGCTCTTGCTTTACCCCTACAAATCTAAGGTTTTCGTGATTTCGCAAAAGTCCATGTCCCAACCGTTTTGAGTATATTAATTAATGACTAATGACTAATGACTAATTCTAAATGTAGTAATTGATAAGTGCGCCCAATCCTAAACCCAGCAGTGAGCAAAAAGATATATAGCCAAAAGCTAGTGCTGGTTTTAAACCAACTGATTGAAAGTCTATTTTAGCTAAAATAGTGGCGCAGATAATAAGTAAAGTATCAAGAAATACCCGAAACCAGGCAATCATTAGAAAAAATAGGAAAGCTGCTAAGATAGCCACCAAAAAAGTCCTAGCGTTTGACTTGAAGAAAATATGAGAATAATCATCGAGTTTTAACCAAGGGTTGGTGACAGAAATTAGTGACAGCAGGATGGTTAGCACAGTTATCAGCCGTACATACCAAGGGGCTTTTTCTTCAAATATCACCCAGCCTAATGTACTGTAACTCAGCAATACAAGTGTTAGAGAAAACCAAGGAATTTTTTTCAAAATTGACATATAGCAAAAGTCAGGAGGTAGGGGCGCAGGGCCTGCGCCCAGTTAGAAGTCAGGAGGACGGAAAAAGGAAATTTCTCCCCTAGTTCGTATAAACTTGGCGGTTGCTATGACTTTAAAAGTTCTGTACCCCACTCAGTTACAAATCGTTATATACTGGTATTTTCAATATCAGTTGCATTCATTATTTCACAAATTTACTGAACCTATAAGGTTTCTAAAGGTTGAATTTTCCTCTTGATTCTCAAGTCGAGAGAATAAATATCAACATTTAGTTAAATCGTTCATAAATATTTGTAAACTGTTAACAGTTGAGTAGCCATCTGGCATATCATTAAGGATTGATCATGAGACAACTTGTTATCGTCGAGCGCGTATGCCTAATTGGTCATATCGTTTCTATGGTATTTGGACTGGTGGGAATACTGATTGTTATTCCCAATGCTGAACAAATTGTCAGCTTATCAGAGTTTGGACAAAGCGTCATGCAGTGGAGCATGGCGGGCGGCGGTGTGGTATATATGATTTTGGGGGCGGTGGGAGTGTTCCTCTATGCTTACCGGACTTTAGGTTTGGGACGCGCTTTAGGATTTTTAATCCCATCTGTATTAATTTCTTTGGCTAGTGAATTATTAGGAACTAGCACTGGCTTTCCTTTTGGTCACTACAGCTATCTGAGTGGTTTGGGGTATAAAATTTCTGGTTTGGTACCTTTCACAATTCCCCTTTCATGGTTTTATGTAGGATGTGTTTCTTATGTGTTGGCGCGGGCGGGTTTAGACGTAGATAAAAAACCCACTTTGTTCCGTCACGTTGGAGCAATTGTTTTGGGGGCTTTACTGCTCACTTCTTGGGATTTTGTGCTTGACCCAGCTATGAGTCAAACTTCTCTTCCCTTCTGGTATTGGCAACAACCTGGAGCTTTCTTTGGAATGCCTTACCAGAACTTTGCAGGTTGGATGGGTACTGGGTCGTTATTTATGACTGTAGCGGCTTTGTTATGGAGCAAAAACCCGATTAAATTGGACAATTACCAATTGAATATCCCTTTATTAGTTTATTTGGGTAATTTCGGTTTTGCGACAGTGATGAGTTTGGCGGCGGGGTTTCCTATCCCGGTATTGCTAGGTGTGGCGCTAGGTGTAGCTCCTGCTGTACTACTGTGGTTTAAGGGTTCTAGTGCACCTGCAACGGTGAATATTGAAGCATCTGCTAAGGAAGTTGCTGTTGCTAATGTGAAAGTTGCTTTCAAATAAGAATAGGGAAGAGGGAATAAGAAAAGCAATTTTTGTAATTTCCTCTTCCCCAATTGCGTCAGGAGTTAGGAGTTAGAAGGAAGAAGAAAGAATTATCTAAAGTGCCTGATTTTTTATTGTTTATTTTTGCCGATTATTAATTTTGAACTTCTCTGAAAATATTTATTTGTCAAGGGTTCTTTTTAGGAACTACGGTCAGAAACGGTAAGTTCTACCGAGATTGTCTGTGGAGCGGGCAAACAAGATTGGAAGTCATTCTAAGACCGCGATGAAGCAGGAAATAAACACTAAGATTATCGCTGTCCAGATGTGTCTAGACTTTGGTAATTTTGGGTAAGTTTTATAGAACGGTTTAGATTTATTAATCAAGTGCTAAGTAGTGAGACAGAATTAATCACACAATGTCATTGCGTTAGCGCAGCGTGGCGTTAGCCATATGGAACGAAGTGAAATGAAGCAATTCCAAGGGTTGTGATTGCTTCCCTTCGCTCGCAATGACTGTAAATATTTTTGTCCAATTACTTATATAGGGTTTGCTGAAAAAGTTGTCTGTGAGGGCGGGGAAACCCCGCCCCTACTTTACGATTTGCTGACTGGATTTCACAAAGAGTGCGTACCCCTATATTAATTTTGATCACGAGGGGCATTGAAAGCTTCCCAAGCTGCTTTAGCAGCATTTTGGAATCTCTCACCTAAATCTGTGATATCTTTATGCAGTAAATTCCAATTATGGTCTAATTCTTCTTGAATTCTTGCCCAAGAATATTCTAAACGGTCACGTTCAATGAGTTTATCTCTTTCAATAGCTTCCCGGACTTGACGTACAGCATTCAAATAGGTTTCACGGGTAATAGTACCGGCAGATTCAGCTTCAGCTTGGGCGCGTTTTTTAATTGCTTCCAATAGTGCTGTAGTTTCCTGCTTAACTTCGTCTGTTTCACCATTTTGGCTAGTTTGCAGACTAATTTCGACGATTTCTATAGATTCAATATTGTTAGTAGTCATGGTTGCCACATCCTGTTGGTAAAGTTTACTTGTGGATGAAAATTGCACCTGTAATCATCATAATTTGGTCATCAGTTAATTGGGGATTTATCAATATACTTATGACCAAAGATAGATTATTAACGACTAATAAGTTGCGATTCTAATTGCAGTAAAGCTTCCACTCTTGCTTCAGTTGCTGGGTGACTAGAGAAAAGATTTCCCAAAAACTGACCGGAAATGGGATGAATAATTAATAATGGTTCAAAGGCTGGGTTAGCATTCAAAGGCATTTGTCTAGCTGTGGATTCTAACCGTTGTAACGCTCTAGCTAATGCGCGAGGATTACCTGTTAATTTTGCTGCTCCAGCATCAGCCGAAAATTCTCTTGTGCGGGAAATTGCCAACTGAATCACAGTAGCAGCAATGGGCGCAAATATGACTGTAGCTAATACACCTAAAGGATTGCCACCTCTTTCATTATCCCGTGAACCGCCACCAAACCACATACTATAACTGAGCATCTGCGCCAGGAAAGAAATAGCACCGGCGACAGTGGCGGCGATCGCTTGAGTTAAGGTATCACGATTAATAATATGGGTAAGTTCGTGGGCAATTACGCCTTCTAATTCATCCTGTGGGAGGATGTCTAAAATCCCGGCGGTGACGGCCACAGCCGCGTGTTCAGGATCTCGTCCTGTCGCAAAAGCATTGGCAGTGGGACTAGGAACAATGTACACTCCCGGCATGGGAATATTGGCACGGGTAGATAATTTTTGGACGATACGATACAGTGCTGGTGCTTCTGCTGCGGTGACAGGTTGGGCGTTATATACTGCTAAAGCAATCTTATCTGATTGATACCAAGAGAAGAGGTTAGTCGCTGCTGCTAACCCAACTCCGATGACTAAGCCCCCCGTACCACCAATTACCCAGTAACTAATTGCTATTAATAAGCCACTGAGGGTAGCTAGTAAAATAGCAGTTTTCAGTTGATTTCCCATCTTGATAACTCTCCTACTTATGCTGTATTAATTTTTGTAATTTTATCTGGACAACAGCATCTTTTTACCCACCCCTTGATTGTATCGAGTTCAAATTTGGGGTACAGTGATGAAAACCTCTCACTAGAGTACGGTTTTCCGTTTGAGGTTAATTGAATAAAAGATTAAGTAATGGGACAGAATTAATTACACAACTGATTTTTCTGTTCCCTGTTCCCTGTTCCCTCTCTCAACGAGTGAATTTAATTTTGTCCGACTACTTAATAATGTTACAACAGGCAGAAATTCGTGTTCCCATTGCTATTAGTTTAGGGGCAATAGCTGGGGCTTTAAGTCGCTATTATTTAACTTTGTGGTTTACGAACCGCTTTGGTTTCAGTTTTCCCTATGGAACTTTTTTTATTAATATTAGCGGTTGTTTAGTAATGGGGTTTTTCGCAACTTTAGCTATGGAAAAAACAGCGCTGATTTCCCCAGAAATTAAGTTAATTGTCGCTACAGGATTTTTAGGTGCATATACTACTTTTTCTACTTTTGGTTTAGATACAGTTGGCTTGTTACAACGTGGTAATTGGTTAGCCGCTGCTGGTTATTTTTCAGGTAGTACAATCTTGGGAATTATCAGTGTGCAATTAGGGATGGTTCTTGCTAGAATGTTCAATTAAAAGTTATTGAAAATTAATCAATACAGAAAATGGTGCAAACACAATCTATTATCAACGAGAATTCTTTAACAGAAATATTACCTGGAGGGAGTAACCCAGATGCTTTTGAATTAGCAGAAGCATGGTATCCAGTTCACTACCTTCAAGATTTAGACAAATCCAAACCCACACCTTTCACTCTTTTGGGTAAAGATATTGTGATTTGGTGGGATCAGAAAAACTCATCTTGGCAAGTATTTATAGATCAATGTCCTCACCGTCTTGCACCTCTTTCGGAAGGCAGAATTAATGAAGATGGATTGTTAGAATGTCCTTATCATGGTTGGTCATTTGCTGGAGATGGAAGTTGTCAAAAAATTCCCCAACAGGTTGCAGGTGCAAAAGCAGAAACCTCTCCCAGGGCTTGCGTACCATCTTTACCAACAACAGAAAAACAAGGATTATTATTTGTCTATGCTGGTAATCCAGAAAATGCTGTAAATACCAAAGTTCCTGTAATTGAACCCATAGAAGCAGCACCGGAAGGATGGGTAATTATGAACACTTTTCGAGATGTTCCTTATGATGCTTTAACATTATTAGAAAATATCCTTGATCCTAGTCATATTGCCTTTACCCATCATCTGACAGTGGGAAATCGTGCCAATGCTGCACCTTTAGAATTAGAAATAGTTGAATCAGGAAAATATGGTTTTGAAGGGATTTGGAAACAGGGGTTAAAAGCGGGACAATCGGGAAAACTTTCCACAACATTTATTGCCCCTGGTTTGATGTGGCATGATATTAATGCTGAGAAAGGCAGAATTTTAACCGTTGTTTATGCTGTCCCCATTCGCAAAGGTGAATGTCGCATAATTGCCCGGTTTCCTTTTAAGTTCAAGTCTAAATTACCAGGATTTTTTATTAAAATTCGTCCTCGTTGGTATGTCCATATTGGACAAAATGGCGTTTTAGAAGATGATCAAATTTTTCTCCATTATCAAGAACGTTATTTAGCTGCTAAAGGTGGTAGTGCTAATTTTAATAAAGCCTTTTATCTGGCGACGAAAGCAGATACTTTTGTGGCTGAGTTACGTAAATGGGTAAATCAATATCATGGGGAAACATTTCCAGGGGAATCTTTACCACCACTGTTACTAAATAGAGAATTACTACTAGAAAGATATCATTCCCATACAGAAAAATGTGCTAGTTGTCGTCAGGCTTTAAAGAAAATTCAACAGTTAAAATTCTGGTGTGGTGTTTTTACTATTCTGGCTTTAGCTAGTAGTCCTTTGTTGGCTTTTTTGGTGGAGACAAAATCAATTTTATTAGTGCTGGTGGAAACATTTGTTCCTCTGTTGTTCAGTGCAGGATGGTGGAATTTGAGTAAGTTGGAAAGGCAGTTTTATGAAGGAATAATGATCCCCCCGCGCAATTTACCGGAGAAAAAAAGATAAATTGGTGGTTTCAAATTTCACTTAATAATATTGATTGGGGGAAGTGTTAAATAAAAAAATATTAACCCAAATTACTGCCCAAATTGCCCAACCTAATTCCGGTGTTTGGGGTTCGGGAAGTTCGTGATAACCAGATTGTTTTAATCTTAAATTAGTTTCTACCTCGCTAAGACCTTGGGGAGTAGTTGTTAGTGTCTTGTAGACATCTGTAGGTGTCAGCGTCCAAATATGAAAGTTTGAATTCATACTTTTGGTATCAATCGGGCTTTGATATTCTAGATGCCGAGTCTATGCCTTTTCATCTGTCTGAGGTGTGGAGTGGGTTTTTTAGGGTGGTTAGATGGTAGGATATGTCAGCAATATCGCTTTTCATAAACCCATACATAATTTGACTTTTAATCTTTAAACAAGATGAGAAATCCCTCTTGTGTAAAATGTTTATCATGGGTTAAAATATCTATGATATTGAGATTTTTCATTGTTATCATAGAAATACAGTCTGTTAAACTATATCCTTTATCAAATCTTTGTTGAAATAACTCTAAACCAGCTATAAATGATTCATGGGTTTGAGGTATTACTTGAATATTATGATCTTGAATAATTTGAACTACTAGCTGAGAAACTGCTGCTCTCATTGGTGTGGGAAAGGAAGCAAAAAAATTTATGGTTTCTGTTAAAACTTCCTCTGTTGTAATAATTTCAATATTTTCAAGATTAACGCTATAGCTTTTTACACGCTGATACCATGAATCACTTTTATTAATCAATGCTATCCAATAAAATGTATCTGCAAAAACTCTTTTCATTATTTATTGTCTATTATTGTATGGATTTTTGTTGATAAAGATAGTAATCATGTTTTTCTGCTCCATCAGTAGGAAGTGTTTCTAAAACTTCTTCAGGAATGTCTTTAATAATATCATCAGCTACTTCCCAAATAGGTTTATATTCAGTTGGTTTCGAGTTGGTTTTTTCTTTGATAGCACGAACGAAATTAAGTATTTGGGTTAGTTCAATTTCTGGTATTTGCTGTATTTCTTGTATAATTATTTCTTTGATTTGCATAAATTAAGATGATGGTATTTTAATGGATGTCTAATATGATTTTAGCAAAAGTTTAGCAAAAAGTATAAACAAAAGGCCAAGCCAGAAAAAAGAAACTGTTGGGGAAGTCGGTTTTTTACCCATTTTCCATTTTTAGACTTGACAAGACGCAAAATATTCGCTATATTTATATTATGAGTGGAAATCTGTCCGCGCATATATAGTAATATTTTGTATTGTTAACATCATTATTTTTACCCATATCTAAAATATCCCTAATTTCTTTGATCCAATCATCCTGTATCAAAATCAATTATCCTAGAAGTTGAGGATCTAAATCCTGTTAATCCTTAAATCCTGTTAATCCTGATTCACACAAAATACTATTTCATCATGTTACAACCAGGAAAACCATTAAAACAACGTCCCCAATACATTATAGAAAAAGTCATTGGAGAAGGAGGTTTTGGAATTACTTATAAAGCTAGACATCAAGATTTGAATTTTCCCGTTGTTATTAAAACTCCTAATAGTTGGTTGTGTAGAGATGTTAATTATCCTAAATATGTGGAAGGTTTTCGCAAGGAAGGAAGAACATTAGCCAAAATTTCTCAAAATCATCATCCTAATATTGTCAGAATTATAGACTTTTTTGAAGAAGATAATTTACCATGTTTAGTCATGGATTTTGTTAAGGGTGAAAATTTATATCATTTAATCCAAGACAAGGGCATTTTATCGGAAAAAATTGCTATTGATTATATTAAACAAATTGCTGACGCTTTATCTATCTGTCATCAAAATGGCATTATTCACCGGGACGCACATCCTGGGAATATGATATTAAGAGAAAATAGCAATACTGTAATTTTAATAGATTTTGGTTTAGCCGGAAATGTGAATAGTCAAAGTATTAATCGAACTGGTAATCGGGCTTTTGCACCTTGGGAGCAAATCGTAGAAGTAGAGAAAGCACCAAGTATTGATGTTTATACTTTAGCTGCTTCTTTGTTTTATTTATTGACTGGAGATACTCCCACACCTTGTTTAGCCAGGAAGATGTTAAATAATGATTTAATAGAACCAAAAAGAATAAATTCAAGGATTAGTGATAAGTTAAATAAAGCGATTATTAAAGGTTTAGAATTAGAACCTAAAAACCGTCCGCAAAGTATGAAGGAATGGGTGGGTTTATTTCCTGGTTTAAGTAGTGGGAATAATGGTAATGACGTAGAATTAAAATCAGCCATAGGGATGGATTATACTAAACTGCGTGACTTACTCAAAGCTGGAAGATGGAAAGAAGCAGATAAGGAAACATTGCAGTTAATTTTGTGTGTGGGAGAACGGGAAGAGGAAGGTTGGTTAAGAATAGAAGATATTGATAATTTTCCTTGTGATGAAATTCGCACCATTGACCAATTATGGGTAAAATACAGCGATGGTAAATTTGGGTTTTCTGTACAGCAAAAGATTTATCAAGGTTTAGGTGGATCGAAATATTATGATCAAAAAATGTGGGAAGTATTTGGTGAAACAGTAGGATGGAGAATAACAGATAATTGGTTGTGTTACAAAGAAATTATTTTTGATATAAAAGCACCAAAAGGTCAATTTCCAGCTTGTATCTGGATTTTGATATTTAAAGTTATGAGTAGTTTTGAGTTTATAAATGTAGGATGGGATATATTCTCTCTTATTGAAAATTGTTATCCTAATCAAAAGTCTAATAATCAAAATAATAAATTAATAGAATTAGATGATATTGAGTTAATATCAGCCGTAGGAATGGACTACAGGAAACTGCGTTACTTACTTGCAAAAGGAAAATGGAAAGAAGCAAACAAGGAAACAGCAAGGGTAATTTTAGCAGTTGCGAAACGGGAAGATGAAGGTCGGTTAGATGTTCAACATATTGATAATTTTCCCTGTGAAGACCTTCGTACCATTGACAAGTTGTGGGTTGAATACAGCAATGGTAAATTTGGTTTTTCCGTGCAGAAAAGGATTTATCAAGGTTTGGGTGGAACGAGAAGGTACGATGAGAAAATATGGCAAGCCTTTGGACAAAAGGTAGGATATGGAAACATAGGGATGTTTGACTACAATGATATTATTTATGATTTAAAAGCACCAGAAGGCCACCTCCCGGATTTTTTGGTGTGTTGGTGGGGTTTTGGGTGGTGTTGGGTTGAGGATGTGGTGATTCTCTTCTCTCGCGTCGAGACTTGTAACCTTTTTCTAGTACAGGAAAAACAGCCGCAAATTATACCCACAGCACAACCTGTAAACCAAGAGGTACAATTAAAATCATCCTGTGGAATAGACTATAGGAAACTGGATAACTTACTCAAAGCTGGAAACTGGGAAGAAGCGGATAAAGAAACAAGACGGGTAATGTTAGCAGTTGGGAAACGAGAACAAGAAGGTTATTTAGATACTAAAAGTATTGATGATTTTCCTTGTGAAGACCTTCGTACCATTGACCATCTGTGGGTACAATACAGCAGTGGTAAATTTGGTTTTTCAGTTCAGACACGCATTTATCAAGGTTTAGGTGGAACAAGAGAATATAAAAGTGCAATCTGGCAGAAATTTGGAGACACGGTAGGATGGAGAAAAGGACAAAGATGGTTATCCTATCGCGATATTACTTTTGATAAGGCATCACCAGAAGGAAACCTCCCAAATTGTTGGGGGAGGGAGGCGCAAGGATGGGGGAGGTTGTGGTTGTCTGTGCTGTGGTCTCTTCTCTCTCGTCGAGACTTGTAAACTTTAAAATATAAGCCTCATTACCAGCAAACCCCAATTTAAACTGATATCCCGTTTATACAAATCTAAATAAAATCTTGATATTTTGGAAAATCCTCGTTTTTAAAAACTAATTTGCTATGATCGTTATCATAATTTACAAAAAATAAAGAACATGAAGAATTTTCACCATGACCCTAATTCTCTTGAACTTTACTATATGGCTAAACAATTAGCTGGATCAGTTTTATCTCAGTCAGCATCTGGTTGTAGAAAAACGAGTCCGTCTATGGCTAGACTAGCAAGCCATGTTTTGTTAAATGAACATTTAGCTAGAGGTGGTGATAAATAACTAAGACAAATTCCTATCGGGTTAATTATTGATGCAAAATAAATTATCACGATAGGAAATTGAGTTTATATCTTTGGTAGGCTTCGCTTTTTACATCACAAAATAATTGAGATTGATGACTTTATTAAATCCTGTAAATCCCAAAATCCTGGACATCCTGATTCTGACAAATTAAAATATTAGTACACCACAAGTAAAATCAACATCCCGTAAATCCTAAAATCCTGATTCTGACAAAAAATGCTATATCTCCAAGTAGAAAATATTACTAAACGATGAAACACCCAAAACTAGAAGAAATTATGCAGGAATTGTGTAATAACTTGCTGGAAACATACCAAGATCAACTAATTGCAGTGATTCTTTTTGGTTCTCAAGCGCGTGGTGATGCTACTCCTGATTCAGATTTTGATGTATTAGTTATACTGAAGGATTTAGTGCAAGCAACCAAAGAAATTGAAAAAATTGGCTTTTTTCTTAGTCCTCTTTGTTTAAAATATAGTGTAGTAATTTCTAACCTATTTTACTCCCTCAGTCGTTTTGAGAAAGAACAAACAATGCTTATCCAAAATATCAAAAAATAAGGTATTTATTTCTATGAACAAAGAACAAGAGTTTCTAGTGCAAAAAGCTCAATATAGTCTGCGTGCAGCTAAAATTTAGCTGGTGAAAATCTAGCTGATTTTGCTGCTTCTCGTGCTTATTATGCCATGTTTTATATAGCTGAAGCATTCCTAGTAGGTGAAAATCTCAGTTTTAGCAAACACTCCGCTGTAATTAGTAAATTTGGTGAACTTTTTGCCAGAACTGGTAAAATTGATCCTAAATTTCACCGTTATCTAATTGATGCAGAACAGATACGTTTAAAGGGAGATTATGATCGTTCTGAACGTTTAACTGCTGAAGATGCAAAACTACTGATTCAAAGATCCGAAGAGTTCCTAGAATTAGGAGACTATCTATAATCTTGCTAATTCAAATAAATCAATAGTTAAATAAATAATGCTAATGTAACAGTAATATCAAGAATAATTGTAGCTTGCTTCCCGAAGGGTACGCGGATGAACGCAGATAAACACAGATAAAGATGGACAATCGAAAATCAAAACATGAAACTTTCAAACAACATCCTGTTAATCCTAAAATCCTGGACATCCTGATTCAGACAAATGCAAAATTGAGAAATACTGGAGAGAATCATGAAAATCACCTACGACGCAGAAGTTGATGTTTTAAGAATTATATTCAGCAATATACCAATTGAAGAAAGTGATGAAGAAAAACCAGGAATCATTTTAGATTATGACGACGCTGGAAATATTGTAGGAATTGAAATAATAGACGCTTCTAAACGTATAGATAACCCATGTTTGTTTGAGTATTCTGTTAATAATTAGTAAGTTGAGTTGACATAAAAGCACCATTTGTATTAAATGAGAAGATTAACAACAGAAGTCGGGGATCTGAATTTTGTCAGAATCAGGATATCCAGGATTAAAGGATTTACAGGATTTTAGTTTGTGGTCAAAGATACTCAACTTCTAAACATAATTAATTGCGTAAATGAAAAGATTAATCAAAGAAGTCGGGGATCTGAATCTCTCTATTTGTTTTGAGGAATTTTATATTTTAAGACTTGACAAGACGATTATTCCGGTATGGAATCTTCATCTTCTAATTCTCCTAATGCGGAAATAATCACAGAAGGTCTATCAGGAAATTCTGCCACAAGTTTTAAATCTCCTCCCATTGCTTTTACATAACTACGTAATGTAGAAAGTAAAAGATCCGCCCGTTTTTCTAATCTAGAAACACTATCTTGACGGATTCCTAATAATTCTGCCATAGATTCTTGAGTTAATTTTCTGGCTTTTCTCATATCTTGAAGAGTCATATTTTCCAAAATCAGTTCTTGGGCGCGGGCTTCAATTTTTGCCCGCTGTTCCGGTGGTAATTGTGCCATGATATCACTTAATTTTGTCGCCATATTTTTATTCTCCTTTGTCTTTTAATTCCTGAATATGGGAGTCAAATCTTTTATCTGCTTTTGTAATTAATTGTTTGTAAAATCTTTTTTCACTTGTTCCAGCTTTATTACCAGCTACAAGTAATATTGCTTTCTTTTTTGGATCAAAAGCAAAAGCTATTCGCCACACACCATCGTCCGCATAAAAACGCAGTTCTTTCATATTTTTATGTCGAGAACCTCCTTCCCACACAAAGATAACTGATATTTTTTCTCTGTGTCCTCTGTGTCTCTGTGGTTCGTTTAAAAAAATTAGTAATCTAACAGTAATATCAAGAATAATTGTAGCTTGCTTCCCGAAGGGTACGCAGATAAACGCAGATGAACACAGATAAAGATGGACAATCAAAAATCGGCGTTGCTGAATCGAGGTATGAAATTTCCAAATTGAACCTTTAAAAATCTTACCTTTGCGTCTTTGCGCCTTTGCGTGAGACTAAAATTCATACCCTTAATCAGCAACGCCCAAAAATCAAAACATGATACTTTCAAACAACATCCTGTAAATCCTTAAATCCTGGATATCCTGATTCAGACAAATTAAAATATTAGTACACCACAAATCAAATCAAAATCCTGGACATCCTGATTCAGACAAATAGTTAAGATTCTGTACTGGTAAAGTCTATTTTTTCATAAATATCAGCCAGAGAAATTTGACAAGAAACAGAAGTTAAATTTAAAGTATCATTAATATCTTCATATTCTAAAAACATCCATTTTCTATTATCAGTTTTTACATATTGTTCAACGTGAATTGTGTATTGGTCAATTAAAATATATTCTTGAAAACTAGCAATAGTCCGATAAGCTGCAAACTTTTCATCTCTATCATAACCTTTGGTAGATTTTGATAACACTTCAGCAATCATAACCGGGTTAGTAATAGTGTCATTTCTTCCTTCTTCAAATACTAGGGGAGTTTGAACAATCATTACATCAGGATAAGTATGAATCCGTCGTTTAGGAATCCAAAGCCGTTGGTCAGTATAATAGACTTCGTAAGGCTGACGCTTGAGGGCAAAATGTATGGCAACATATAAATTACCAGCTATTTTATTATGATTTGGTGTTCCGCCTGTCATGGGGATAATTAATCCATCAATATATTCGTGACGTAATTCTGAATTTACCTCAAATTCTAGGTATTCTTCAGGTGAGTAGTAGCGTATTTCTTGTGCAATAGTCATTTATGGGGTAATAAAGTTTAGTTAAGCCTAAAAATCAACATTATCAAATTTTTAGTTGGGTTGCGCTTTTGCTTAACCCAACCTACTATTTTTTAACTTTACTTTACGCAAAGACACAAAGAGTTTTTTGTGTCTTTGCTTATTAGCCTCTACCCTTCAGTATCTCTAAAAGAGATGGTGCGAAACAAAACTCAAATAGGTTGAACCTTATCCCGCAGCATCAGGTAATGGTTTTTTGGGTGTTGCTAGTTGCAAGATGATCTCTAGTAACCAAGGGGCGAGACGTTGGCATAATACGGCTAAGTGAGATTGCCAGCCGACTAGGATTTCTGCGGTATCGTTTTCTATGCCGATGACGAGCGCTTGAGCGACTTGTTCGGGTGTCATAGGAATTACTCCCCGAAATGATTGCAAGTCACGCACCATGTCTGTTTCGGTAAGGGAAGGGAGTAGGGCGATAACGCGAATATTGTGTTGGGCGAGTTCTTGACGTAGTGCCTGGGTAAATCCGACAATGGCAAACTTGGTGGCGGAATATGTGGCCATTGTCGGGGCGGCAACTTTCCCCATTAAGCTGGAGACATTGACAATGATTCCCTTTTTTTGACTAACCATGCGTTTGGCTATCAAGCTGGTAAGGGTGTACATTCCCAACAAATTGACGGAGAGTTCTTCTTGCAGTTGGGGAAGTTTTGATTGCAGAAACGAGTTTTGATGTGCGACTCCGGCACAATTTACGAGGAGATGAATTGGTCCATAACTGCGCCACAGTTGAGCTACGGCTATGTTAACGTTGATGGAGTGGGTTAAGTCCAAAGCCATGATTGTAGTTTCTACGCCTAAAGCTTCAATTTCGGCGGCTACTTCGGCTAACTTTTGGCGATCGCGTGCTACCAATATTAACCTTTTCATGCCTTGTTTGGCTAATTCTAGGGCGATCGCTTTACCAATGCCACGAGAAGCTCCGGTAATGAGTGCAACTTTTCCTTGAATCTTCATCGGGTTTCACCTCTAAATTCTTCATTCTTCGTCTTCCTGTTGCGTTCTTGGCAATCAATAGGTAAGACAATTAATGAACAGTACACAAAAATCAAATCTCCATGCAGTGACAAGATGGAAGCTACTTTTTATGCTCATTTGCAATACCCCTTTATTGCTTCTCGAAAGTAGAAATTCCTGGTTGTCAGCATGGGAATAATCAACATAAAAGACTTTTGGCAGGATGGATAAAGCTCATTGATTTCACCTCTTTTAAATAATCCGAGCATTCACCAGTGCTGTCGTACCCACACACACTAGCAACTAAATCAAGTTATTGCAATATTTTTTAATCAGAATTCCTGATCAGTCATTTTCGTAAGATATATATATGGCAGTCGTGATTGATATAAGTTTTTATGAATAGTCAGGAATTTATATCATGATCCCCTCACAATTCTGGGAATTTTGTGACCATGAATACATTTTTTTAAGTTATTCAAGACAATTAATCTGTTGCATTTCTAGGGGATTAATTATAATTTTTGGTGAAACAACACTAATTTATCTGTGGTCAAATATTATTATTTTGTGTAAGTAGGTGAACACAATAAAACCAAACTGTGTAAAGAAACGTAAAAT
>NZ_VILC01000088.1:0-17851 GCF_009712065.1 Aphanizomenon sp. UHCC 0183
TAACAATGTGATGAAAATTACGGGATACGACTTTTCAAACATCCTCTTAGGGTTTGCTGATGGCGCAGCGTTAGCCATACTCCTGAATGGGCGCAGGCCCTGCGCCCCTACCCCCTGAACTTCGATATATCGTAGGGGTTTAGCTCATGCTTTACCCTTACATATCTCATCAATTACAGGATGATTTAATGCTGATGTAGAGACGTTTCATGAAAAGTCTCTACAACCTAATTTTGGCTTTTTATTCTTTCCTGTAAAGCTTCTCGTGCTTGTTCTCTGTCGTCAAAGTGGATTTTTTCAGTACCGAGAATTTGATAGTCTTCGTGACCTTTACCAGCCAATAATACACCGTCTCCAGGTTGAGCCTGTAAAATAGCTGTCCGAATGGCGGTAGAGCGATCGCTAATCACCATTGCCTGTACCATATCAGGAATACCTGCCACCACATCCTGCAATATCTTTTCCGGGTCTTCCGTGCGAGGATTATCTGAAGTCACCACAGCCATATCTGCGAGTTCCGCCGCAATTTTCCCCATTTTTGGGCGTTTAGTGCGATCGCGGTCTCCTCCACAACCAAACACACATATCATTTTACCAGGAATAAACGGCCGAGCCGCCTTGAGCAAATTCTCCAAACTATCAGGAGTATGGGCATAATCCACAATCACACTAATATCCTGTTGTGAACTAATTTGCACCCGTTCCATCCGTCCAGGAACACCGGGAAACCCAGGAATAGAACCTGCTACCAATTGCAAATCTAATCCCAAATGGACAACCGCCCCCACAGCAGCCAAAAGATTTTCTAAATTATATTGACCAACCAAAGGCGAACTAAAAGCCACATTTCCCTGGGGAGTATGTAAAATTCCATTGACACCATTTGGTTGATAATTTAAATCACTCATCCAAAAATCTGCGGTACTATCATTAACGCTATAACTCCAAACCTGTTCCCGATGCAAAGATGCAATTATCCGTTGACCGTAGATATCATCAGAGTTAATAATTGCTCGTCCTTGGAGATAATTAGGACTAAATAACAACGCCTTCGCCGCAAAATAATCCTCCATATCCAAGTGATAGTCCAAATGATCCTGAGTGAGATTAGTAAACACCCCCACCTCAAAAGCACAACTCAAAACCCTACCCTGGTGCAAAGCATGAGAACTAACTTCCATCACCCCAGTATCACAACCGGCATTCATCGCCTTAGCCAATTGTTGCTGTAAATCCACCGCAAAGGGAGTAGTATTCACAGCGGTTTCCTCAAAACCAGGCCAGCGCGTATAAAGCGTACCTATTAACGCCGTCGGTAAATTAGCCTGAGTTAAGAAATATTCAATCAAATGAGTAGTAGTAGTTTTCCCATTTGTCCCCGTCACACCCACCATTTTCAGTTTTTGTCCAGGATAACCATAAAAAGCCGCAGCTATTTGAGCGCAGGCCTGAGTCATATTCTCAGCACTAATCACCACAGAGTTTGCTGTCGGCGGATTTTTCCTCATAGCTTCCGCAGAAACAATCGCCGCTACAGCACCAGCAGCCAAAGCCCCCGGCCAAAACTCCCCACCATCTACCCTAGTTCCTGGCATCCCAATAAACAAATCGCCCACACCACAGGCATGGGAATTAGTTTTCAGTCCTTGAATATCAATATCTGGTACATTTACAGACTCAATCCCATCTACAGCCGCTAATAATTCCCGCAATTTCATCTAGTGAACCTCGCCACAAGCTTGTCTTGCGCCTATTTAAACATTATTTTTTGTTTATGGGGAGAGATATCCCCAAAATGGTTTCATCTTTTGATTCTATAGGTAAATGTTTAGCTTCAACCGGAGATTAAACTAAGTAGCCATCATGAACTGCGTACACCAACCAGGACATATAAAAAACTTCTTATTCCCCTCTCGAAGAGCGGGGAGGGGTTAGGGGTGGGGTCGTCTCCATGTTTCGCGTTCTTCCTACTCATCCCGCAACTGATTTACCCATTCTTGGGCATCCATTCCTTCTAATAAATTGGGAGCTATGCCATAAAAATCAGTTACCTTATACTTAGGCTTTGGAGTTACCGCAACAGCTTCTACAGATTGCTTCATTTGCTTCACTAAATGCTCTAATACTTGCATTTGTTCTACTAGAGTCAATTGATCAATTTCACTTAGGAATGTGAATTAAATAAGGTGCAAAAGTAGGGTGTGTTAGCGACAGCGTAACGCACCATTCCAGGTTACATCAGAATTGCAGGTTATTAAATTTGCGTTCCCTAGGGACTTCCAATTAAAAAAATCCCCAAAAGTTTCTTGTGGTGCGGGCATACTTCGACCCTTCGACAGGCTCAGGGCATCGCAAGCTCAGTACAAGTCTTGCCCGCTAATTACCAATGACAGGCAGGATGCCCATCCCACAAAATTGGGTAATTTATTTTTTGGTGATCCCTTAAAACACGCTCAATTGAAAGGCTCATTTTTTTCTCTCCTAGAACTCACGCACCTAACTCTTTTATTAATCCACGTTTGACAGCTTCACTTAATGCAGTAGCTTTTCGCAATAGTCCTTCCTGATAAATTTGCATTAGTGTTTGCAATTCAGAATGTTCTGATTCTGTAACAATACCAGCTTGTTGTTTATCAAGTAACTCACTTAAACGAATATCTTCTTCAGATTCGATTTGTAATTCGGTCAAAGCTAAAACTTGTTGATCAGAAAGTGCTGATACAGGTTCATAGTTTGTTGCTTCTCGGCTAATAAGTGGGATAGAAACTTGAATAGTATCAACTAAGACGCTGGCTAAATCACGGTTTGCTAGACGTGCAAAGTGTTCAGCTTTTTGATAAACGTCATCTGGTAGAGTAATTGTGATTTGGTTACTCATATTTTTTAAATAGATTATAAATATTTATTATATCTTATAAACCTTTATTTTTATAAAAAGTTACAATATAATTAGTCATACAAAATCCAAACCATGTCTGAATCAGTGCAATATATAACTAATACCCAGGGAGAAACAGTTGGTGTATTGTTAAATCTGGAAACTTACCAACAACTAACCAACTTATCAGCAGATACTGAATTATTAATTGGGTTAAGTTTAGATGAATTACAAGCTTTGGTAGAAAGTGTATTATCTCCCAAAACTCAGACTCAATTAGATAATTTATTAATGAAAAATGCTGATAATCAATTGACAAATGAAGAGTCTGAAACTTTAGACAAATTACTGGCACAGGTTGATCAATTGAATATTCTTAAAACCAGAGCTAGATATACTTTAAACCAATTTCAAGAAAAACCTAAAGTAGCGTGAGTGTTTATATTTCTGTTGAATTACAAAAACAAATTCGTCATTGTTTTGCAGATTGTTGTGCTTACTGTCATACTGCGGAATCTCTAACAGTTACTACCTTTGAATTTGAGCATATCATTCCTCCGTCGGCTGGTGGTGAAACTGTGTTTGAAAATCTCTGTTTAGCTTGTCCATCTTGTAATCGTTATAAAGCGACTCGTCAAACAGCAATTGATCATAGGTGTCAACTTAGGCTACAGATGCCTTATTTGTTGGCTTCCACACCCACCCAGAAATGAATTTCCGGGCTAATAAGTAAAGTTTACTAAAGTAAACTGGGGATTTTTAGTCATCTTCAGATGACTTTTGCTATTAGACTGGGAATTCATTCCCAGGCGGGCTATGGGTTTTACGTTAAGTTGACAACAATGAGCTTTTGCTTTACCCCTACCATACTTGTCTGTTTACGATAAATAAAATCATTCATCAAACGCTGAAACAAGCTATTTTAAATAAATTTCCACATTACCTAAAATCTCTCTATGTCTCGTCCAAAACGCAATTTACAACTAGGTTTCTGTTATCACATTACTACCCGTTGCAATAACCGCGAATTTCGACTTACACGGTTAGAATCTGTAAACCATTCACCAGACTTTTTACCTACAGCTTTAATCATTACTTCATAAGTTTCTTTATCTGCTTCCTTCCAGTTACCTGCTTTGAGTAGGTCACGCAGTTTCGTGTAGTCTATGTCTCTTTCTGAACTGAGGTCATCTGTTGGTGAAACCTGTAGCAGTGTCTCTACATCTACATTAGCAAAGCTATATTTTTCTATAGAACCAACTGCTGCATAGCGAAGCAATTCAACCAGTTTTGGCTTGCTTCCCCAATATTTTGTAGTTTCGTTGTATTCACTAAAATCAGCAGAGTGTTCAAGTGCGCCTTTTTGCAAATGTTTAAGTAGCTGACGGTCTGTATTCAAATCCATAATCAGTCGTGGCCATCTGATACTGATAGCTGTAAATTTCCCCAACTGTTCTAAAGTTAAATATCTCCTGGAATTGTTTTCCGAAACATGAGCAGTAATTAAATTTGTAGAAGCTCCAATGTAGGCTTTTAGCCTAAATACATTAATAAACTGCTTCCACCGTCGGGGATTATAATCTAAAGCAGGAGCAACCATTAAGGCAATATTGCGAACTACTTCTGAATCTTCACCAGTTGTTATTCTGATATTTTCAATACGATCACGCTGTTCTTCTGTAGTTCCTGTAGCAGCTTTCCATACTGGTGCTTCTATTCGTGCTGTGTTTTGTTGGTTATTTACAATTTTTGGTTGTGGTGGGGTTTTACGAGGAGAAATTTTGTTCAAAAATCGTTTAAAATCTGATGTAGTTGGTTGGGGGATTTGGAAACGAATCTGAACAAATTTCTCAAAAAAATTATAGCCGTATTCTATGGCTCTTATGGATAAACTACGATTATTTCTAGAGTTAGCATCAAATCCTAGATAGGGAATTATTTCTTTATACTTCACTGCAATACCCGCAGCTACTTTATCCACATCCATACCCAAAATGAAAATTAATTGTGGATCATTTGCTATCATCATATTGATAGCTTGCATTAGTTCAGCAGATTTGGTAATTTCACAACGGTCAAGATCATCTATAAAAACATATACTTTATTTTGTCCTGAAAACGCCTCTACAATCTTTTTGAAGTCTGCGTGAAATTCTTCAATAAACTCAATCTGGTTTTCGTATTTGGGTGATTTAAGATAGTTGTTTAAATCATTTTTGGGGTTGCCAATATTAAAAATTTTTAATACTAGAGATACAAAGCCTATAAAAGGAGAAACATATATGATAACTCTAGTAATTAATCTAGGAAGTTCTAATTCTGGTTGAAAAATAAATGTTATGAATTCTTTAATTTCCTTTAAATTCTTAACTACCTTTAATACATTATTTTCTACCCTAATAGCATATACAACTGATGCTATCAGGACTAATAAACCAACAACAACTAAGAATAAATAATAAATTCCTTGAATCCAGTTAAAACGCAGAAAAGATAGTCTAATATTACCTTTTAAGATAGGCAATACATCACGCTTATGGCGAATCTGAGAAATTTGCCGCAGAAATTCTAATGAAAAAGCTGCCCAAAGTGCTTCGGCTTTGTCATGTCTCCAAGCATTAAACCAAACTGTAGTTGGAGGACGAAATGTAATAATTTTTAGTTTTAATTTCAGCCATTTTAATAAATTATTTAGTAGAGAAGATAAACTTAATATCTTGTTTTGGACTTTTTTCTGGTTAAATTTTTCTAAGTATTCTTTTAATTCCTTTTTTTCCTGATTTATCTCATCATCAAACTTTTTTTTCTCAGTTTCTTGAATAGCTTTTTCTAATTGCTTCATAAAAGAAGACTTACCGCTACCCCATTCACCTTCTATAGAAAGAGTCAGAGGAGGTTTAGTTTCAGGATTAGTTAAGAACTCAGCAATAGCTACAACGTAAGGTTCAAAACCAAGATAGTCATTTTCCGACGCTTGATCACCTACACTAGCATTAAGAATAGATTGATTATTATTGGTGTTATCTGCCATGAGGATCTTAGAATAGGCTAAAAAACAGGAATATTGGCTTTATCCTGTTTAAATTTACCATAGATGGGATAAAAAATATATAGGGTATACTTACGTTCTTTTAGATACCCGACTTTTTTAAACAGTCGGGTATCTGAATATTAGAGTTTCAAGTTTTCACATAATCACTTAACATTTTTTCCAGACGTTCCACACTCAGACGAGGAGAAGGACGGGGTATCAGTTTTTCTTTACCGTCACCAATGAGTAAATGTAGTACCGGAATTTCATATTGATATGCGGCAAACCAATCATCACGGGTGGTAATATCCCGTACTTCCAACTCAAAACTAAGATTTTTGATTTGTTCCAGTTTTTCCTGTAATCCTTCACAAAGATGACAACCGGGTTTGCTGTAGAGAATTAATTGCATGAGTTGAGATTAAACAATGAAAATGTGTTTTATACTTATTTTAACTAAAAATACAATTTTATAGAAAAATATCTGAATCAGGATAAGTAGGTTGGCGTTGAAAATTGTCGTTATGGCAAGGCAAAAGGCAAGAGGCAAGAGGCAAGAGTGAAGAGGGTTTGGGCGATTTTACGTTTCTTTACACAGTTTGGTTTTATTGTGTTCACCTACTTACTCAGGATTACAAGATTAACAGGATAAAAGAATAGATGATAATTAATGATGATAAATAAAAACCCCAATTACAGCGATTTCCAATCATATAATGTACATCCTAGCCCCCTCATCGCTTGCGGGGAGGGGGTTGGGGGTGGGGTTCTTGTTCCAGGTTTGATGACAATTTGCTGTAAATCATCATCTGTTACAAAATAGACTTCTCCGGCAAAGATTGTAGAGACGTTCCATGGAACGTCTCTACAAGGGTTTCAAACGACGCACATTTAATTCTCGGAGATGTGTAAGTAGGTGAGCGTTGAAAATTGTCGTTATGGCAAGGCAAAAGGCAAGAGGCAAGAGTGAAGAGGGTTTGGGCGATTTTACATTTCTTTACACAGTTTGGTTTTATTGTGTTCACCTACTTAATTAATTAATATCAACGTAATGCACCCCACAATAATACTGATAATACTGACATTCACAAAACCTTACCAAATCCTCCACCTCCAGGAGTTTCTATGATAAAAACATCCCCCGACTGCATCTCTACTGTAGCTGTATTCCCTAAATTTTCTTCAGTTCCATTTTCACGTTTTATCCAGTTTCTTCCTACTTTTCCACTTTCTCCACCATCCAAACCAAAGGGAGGAATTAACCGATGACTAGAAAGAATATTAGCTGTCATTGGTTCGAGAAATTTAAGACGACGAATTACGCCATTTCCACCTGTGTATTTACCTTTACCACCACTATCAGAACGCAAACTAAAGCTTTCTACTTGGATAGGATAACGAGTTTCTAAAACTTCTGGATCAGTTAAACGGGAGTTAGTCATGTGTGTATGAATTGCATCAGTACCATGAAAATTCATCCCCGCACCTGAACCACCACAAATGGTTTCATAATATTGATATTTTTCATTCCCAAAAGTAAAATTATTCATCGTTCCCTGGGAAGCAGCCATCACTCCTAAAGCACCATATAAAGCATCAACAATTGTTTGTGAAGTTTCTACATTTCCTGCTACCACTGCTGCGGGATAAATTGGGTTTAACATACAACCTTCAGGAATTATAATTTCTAAAGGTTTAAGACATCCAGCATTGAGAGGAATATTATCATCAACTAGAGTACGAAACACATACAAAATGGCTGCTTGTGTTACGGCTTTGGGGGCATTAAAATTACTATTTAGTTGTGCAGATGTTCCCGTAAAATCAATTTTAGCACTCCGATTTTCTCGGTTAATTGTCACTGCAACCTGAATTTTTGCACCGCTATCCATTTCATAAATAAATGCACCATTTTTCAAAACATCAATTGCTCGTCTGACGGATTCTTCAGCATTATTTTGGACAAACTGCATATAAGTTTGTACTGTTGTTAGTCCATATTGATTGACCATTTTACCAAGTTCTTGGACTCCCCTTTCATTAGCAGCTATTTGAGCTTTAAAATCGGCAATGTTTTGGTCAGGATTTCGACTAGGATAGGGATGATTTAAGAGATAATTTCTCACGGCTGTTTCTTGAAAGTCTCCCTGTTCAACTAAGAGAAAATTATCAAATATAATTCCTTCTTCTGCTACTGTGGTACTGTGAGGAGGCATAGAACCAGGAGTAATACCACCTATATCTGCTTGATGTCCACGAGAAGCAACATAAAAGATAATTTGTGTTTTTTCTATATCAAAAATTGGGGTAATGGCTGTGACATCAGGTAAATGTGTTCCCCCATTATAGGGGTTATTTGATAAATAAACATTTCCCGGTTTAATATTGTCACCTCGATCATTAATTAAACTGATGACACTTTCACTCATTGAGCCTAAATGTACAGGAATATGAGGTGCATTTGCAACTAATGAACCGGAAGCATCAAAAATAGCACAGGAAAAATCTAGCCGTTCTTTAATATTAACTGATGTTGCGGTATTTTGCAGCACAATTCCCATTTGTTCGGCGATGAATTGATAGAGGTTTTTGAATATTTCTAAACGAATGGGATCTGGTTGAGATATGGTATACATTTTTTCACTTAATTAATTTCAAGATAAACAATATGTTGGGTTTCCTTGCGTCAACCCAACCTACATTTTTTATTAAATTGTATCTGGATCTATATTTAATTCCCGCAGTTTTGTGGCCAAACGTTCTGCTTTTCTTGCTTCCTGTTCTGCGGTTTCTTCAGGTGTGGGGACTAAATTGCCTTCTGATGTGAAATAACGCAATAAACCTTCATGAATTCCTAAATATAAACCTAATTGTTGACTCCATAAATGCCCTTTTTCGGTGGCTTTTATAGGTTGATATTTTCCGTCTGTGATATGAAATCCTGCAAATTCTAATGTATAAGGATCAAACCAAAAATAGTCAGGTGTGCGGAAAGTTTCTTGATAAAGTTCTTTTTTTGATTCTCTATCTATTTTGGCTGTTGTTGGTGAGAGAATTTCGACAATTACATGAGGATATTTACCGTTTTCTTCCCACACTACCCAACTTTTACGAGTTTTTCTGTCAGTTCCTAAGACTACAAAAAAATCAGGCCCACGAAAATTTTCTGTTTTCTTCTGATGTGGACTATAATAAATACTCAGATTTCCCGCAGCATAGAAATCAGTTCTGTCTTTCCATAACCATTCCAAACATTTGAAAAGTAGGATTATTTGTCGTAGGTGTAGTTCTGTTTCCACGGGAGGTTCATCACTATATAGGTCACTGGGAGGAAAAATAACATCTGGAGAGATGATTTTTTCAGATGCTATTTCTTGAGTAATCATCATGATATGATACCAAGTAGTTATTTGTTTATTCTAACATTAATTACCAATTGATAATTAATCCATTCAAAGTCTTATCTGCGTTTATCTGTGTTTATCTGCGTTCAAATATTTTGAAAATCTTATTTTCTTTGGAAATGTTGGGTTTCGCAAAGGCTCAACCCAACCTACGAAAAATGGCGTTGTAAAATTAAGTGATTTTGTTTCGTTAATGTTGCTTCCCAGTGAGGTTCAACGACAATTGTGCTGATTTTTTCGACAATGATAGCAGGTCCGATAATAATATCTTCTGGTTGTAAATTATCCCGGTAATAAACAGGAGTATCATGCCATTTATCAGCCGTAAACATTTTTACTATTTCCACAGGTGTGGGATTTTGATCAAAAGGACGATTACGAGTAATTAATGGTTCTTCAGGAGTGTCCATTTTTTGAATTACTTCTACTGAGACTGATTCGACAATTAAGGTTTTCTCAGTTTGAATAAAACCATATCTATTTTTATGCTCAGTTTCAAATTCTTTTCGCATTAATGCCACATTATCGGCGAAATTAATGTTTAATGTAGAGTTAGTCCCATCATACTTTAAGTTAATTTTTTGGACTATTGTTTCTCTACTTGTTTCATCGGAGTTAATAGTAGTTTTTGCTTGGGTCTCTAAGGATAACATCAATTGCTGTAATTGCGGAATTAATGTTTGATTCAAAGGTTTTTCTACGCCTGTTTCTTTAATTGAGCGAATGTCAGCTAATCCCATGCCATAAGCAGAAAGAACTCCTGCGTAGGGGTGAAGAAATATCTTTTTCATGCCTAAAGTATCGGCAATTAAACAAGCAACTTGTCCACCTGCACCACCAAAACAACAAAGGACATATTCGCTGACATCATAACCTTTTTGTAAACTGATTTTTTTAATGGCATTTGCCATATTTTCCACAGCGATCGCTATAAATCCGGCTGCTACTTGTTCGGGTGTAGAAGTGTTGCCTGTGGCGGCTACAATCGCCTGGGAGAGTTGGATAAATTGTTTTTTGGCGATATCTTTATCTAAGGGTAAATTGCCTGCAATGCCAAATACAGAGGGGAAATATTGAGGGTGAATTTTTCCTAACATGACGTTAGCATCTGTGACGGTTAATTGTCCTCCACGTCGGTAACAAGCTGGTCCTGGATTTGCACCCGCAGATTGGGATCCAACACGATAACTAGAACCATCAAAATATAAAATTGAACTGCCTCCAGCCGCAATAGTGTTAATTGCTAATACGGGAACTCGCATCCGCGCACCTGCAATTTCTGAGTCTAATTGGCGTTCATATTCTCCTTTAAAGTGGGCAACGTCTGTACTTGTTCCGCCCATATCAAAGGTAATTACTAATTCAAAACCTGCTCTTTTACTGGTTTGAACTGCACCGACAATACCACCAGCCGGTCCACTTAAAATACTATCTTTTCCTTGAAATTGTTGTGCGTCGGTTAACCCACCATCAGATTTCATAAACATTAATTTAACTCCAGGTAGTTGACTAGCTACTTGGTTAATGTAGAGCCGCAAAATCGGAGTTAAATAAGCATCTACAACAGTTGTATCTCCTCGACTAACTAATTTCATTAATGGACTAACTTGATGGGATATGGAGATTTGTGTAAAGCCGATTTCTTGAGCTATTTGTGCTACTTGTTGTTCATGTTTGGGATAGCGATCGCTGTGCATGAAAACAATGGCACAACTGCGAATTCCTGTGTGATAAGCTGCTTGTAAGCCATTTTTAGTTTGTTCAATATTTACGGCTATTAATTCCGTGCCATGAGCATCATAACGTTCTTCTATTTCAATTACCTGCTCATACAGCATGGTGGGTAAAATTATCTGTCTAGCAAAGATATTTGGACGATTTTGATAACCAATTCTCAACGCATCTTTAAAGCCTTTAGTAATAGCTAGAACTACCCGATTTCCTTTTCTTTCTAACAGGGCATTTGTGGCTACTGTTGTCCCCATTTTGACTATTTCTATGGCTTCACTAGGAATAGGTTTTTGGTTGGAAATACCCAAAATATCCCGAATACCTTGAATTACTGCATCTTGATATTGTTCGGGATTTTCTGAGAGTAATTTATAGACTATTATCCATTCTTGATTAGGGAGAGGAACGATTAAAAACCGTTCTTGATGTTTTGAAAGTCTGTTGATTATTGTTTGATCATTAGTGACAGCAACTATATCTGTAAACGTGCCACCCCGGTCTCCAAATACTTTGAACATTATTTAATTTCCTCAATATTATAAAAATACAATAACAACAATATTTAGAGTATTTCTAGTTCAAATTTAGAATATTTTGGCGATAGATGTAGATTATTAAGTAGTCGTGCAATATTTATTACCCACTTATTCCTACAGTCCCGTAAGGGATACATGGGTTCAAAAGCCTTGATTTTTCATTTGATAACCACAAGAGGAACAATGTTATTCCTTTTCCCTCTCCTCTTAGGAGCTACTGTGTACACACAAGTTATCGAATCATCATTATTCCTCAAATTACCCCACCCTAACCCTCCCCGATGCTTTGGGGAGGGAACTAATTTTCCGGTTTCCCCCCAAAGCATCGGGGGGGTTAGGTTTCTGAAGATTATCGGTTCCATCTAAGTAGGTGAACACAATAAAACCAAACTGTGTAAAGAAATGTAAAATCGCCTAAACCCTCTTCACTCTTGCCTCTTGCCTCTTGCCTTTTGCCTTGCCATAACGACAATTTTCAACGCCAACCTACTTAATACTTTTCAAACAACCTCTTACAGCAAATTGTCATCAAACCCGGAACAAGAACCCCACCCCCAACCCCCTCCCCGCAAGCGATGAGGGGGCTAAGATGTACCTCATAAGATTGGAAATCGCTGTAATTAGGTAGAGATATTAAGTAGGTGAACCGAAAAATTTAAAGGTATGTGAAGAAAAGTAAAATCGCCCAAAACTCTCTCCCTGTTCCCTGTTCCCTGTTCCCTGTTCCCTTGCCCCAACGACAATTTTTAACGCCAACCTACTTAGACATCCCTACCAAAATTTATCAACTCCTAAACTTTCAACGTCTTTTCAGCTTGGAAATGCAGCAATAATCCATATTCCAAACCCTCAACCACAGCTTGATAAGAAGCCTCCAAAATATTACTAGAAACTCCTACAGTAGTCCACCGTTGTTGACCATTACCCGATTCTACTAAAGCACGAGTTTTGGCAGATGTTCCCGTATTTCCGTTAAGAATTCTCACCTTATAATCAGTCAACTCAAAATCGGCAATTTGAGGATAAAAATTCACTAAAGCCTTACGCAAAGCCGCATCTAAAGCCGCTACTGGTCCATTACCTTCTGCGGCTTCCAGAATATTTTTACCATTAACAGCTACTTTAACAGTCGCTAAAGAATTAGTAGTTTCTTTCACCTCTACTAAATCACAATGAACCTGAAAACCTTGAACTTCAAAAAACTGTTGACGACATGATAAAGCCTCATACATCAAAAGAATAAAACTAGCCTCTGCGGCTTCAAATTGATAGCCTTCACTCTCCAATTCCTTCATGCGTTGGAGAATTTGTCTAGCTTGAGGATGATCTTTATCTAATTCAATCCCACAAGTTTTAGCTTTAGCTAAGACATTACTTAAACCAGACTGTTCAGAAATGACAATACGGCGTTGATTTCCTACCAATTCTGGTTGAATATGTTCATAGGTTAAAGGATTACGTTCCACCGCAGAGACATGAATCCCACCCTTATGAGCAAAAGCTGAAAGTCCAACAAAAGGTGCGTGTTCGTCAGGTGCGAGATTAACAACCTCGCTCACAAACCGACTAGCTTCTGTAAGTTGATTTAGCTGGTGTTCACCGATACAACTATAACCCAATTTTAGTTGTAAATTGGGAATCACAGAACACAGATTTGCATTCCCGCAACGTTCCCCATAACCGTTAATTGTTCCTTGTACCATCTTAGCTCCAGCCATAACTGCTGCTAAGGCATTAGCAACCGCCATTTCTGAATCATTATGGGTATGTATGCCGATTTTGGGAAGTGGTAATTGGTGATTGGTGATTGGTGATTGGGTAAGAGTTTTTTCCTCATTCCCAGTCCCCAGTCCCCAGTCCCCAGTCCCCTTGACAACATCTTCCACAATTTGCGAAACTTCATGAGGTAAAGTCCCCCCATTGGTATCACATAAAACTAACCATTCTGCACCTGCTGTGACTGCTGCTTTGAGCGTCTGTAGAGCATAATCAGGATTTTGCTTATAACCATCAAACCAGTGTTCAGCATCGTAAATTACCCGTCGTCCTTGAGAACGGAGATACTCGATGGTATCACCAATCATGGCGAGATTTTCCTCTAGGCTGGTCTTGAGTCCGGTTGTAACGTGCAAATCCCAGGATTTACCGAAAATTGTCACCCAGCGCGTTCCTGCTGCCAAAATCGCTTGCAGCATGGGTTCATCTCCGGCTTTGGTATGAGGACGACGGGTGGAACAAAAGGGGACAACTTCTGCTTGTTTGAGGGGATTTTCTCGAAGTTGCCAGAAAAATTGGACATCTTTGGGATTTGCTCCCGGCCAACCACCTTCAATGAAAGGAATACCTAATTCATCAAGTTTGTGAGCAATGCGTAACTTATCTTCTATGGACACTGACAGTCCTTCCCGTTGAGTCCCGTCGCGGAGAGTAGTGTCGTAGAGCCAAAGTTGATTTGAGGGAGTTTTGGTCATAAAAATTTGGTGAACCTTTGCTTCAACACTTACACCTAAGAGACAACTTTGCGGCGATGTGCCAACATACTACAAAACGCTATTTCGGTAATTTCAATATGCCGATAAAAAAAATGCTAACAATGGCTAACATTTTTTTCCTGTTTCCCTCTGAAAGTGTTGGCAGTACCAATCCATAAGCTAACACAGTCTACCTGACCACTATATGTATCGTAGAAGCTGCGAAAACTTCTATAGGGTGAGGATTTAATGACTATTGTTAATAACTCAATTCTAGTACAGCACTGCGTAAATAACCATTCTCAATTGCCAAAAAGCTTGCTCAATATTACCTTTGACTTTTGACTTTTGACTTTTGACTTCCGCAAGCTAACACAGTCTACCTGACCACTATATGTATCGTAGAAGCTGCGAAAACTTCTATAGGGTGAGGATTTAATGACTATTGTTAATAACTCAATTCTAGTACAGCACTGCGTAAATAACCATTCTCAATCGCCAAAAAGCTTGCTCAATATTACCTTTGACTTTTGACTTTTGACTTTTGACTTCCGCTTTGCGGTACTAGGCTGTTTTAATGCAAAAGACAACCCAGGGGAATACAACCCAAAATCCTGTTAAATCTGAGTAGAGGCATTGGCACTTATGGTACTTATGCGGTTAAGGTAGAAGGTGAGTAGCCGCAGCAAATTGGCGTAAGTGAACACGGCGTTCCCTTTTTGCCAACTTTCCTGCAAGTTGCTTGGAATTAGCTTGTCACTTGATTTGGAATTAGCTTGTCACTTGATTTGGGATTGGCGATTTTGGATTTGGGATTGGCGATTTTGGATTTGGGATTGACGTTAGCGAAGCGTACGCAGCGCAGCGAGTATTTTTCCGTTCTCAAGGACGGGGACTTGTACCAAATTTTTTCATCTAAAATCTAAAATTCTTTTCATGGGTTTTGGGATCAAGGTTCTCAATTAGTTTGGACACCAGAAGGTTTACAAGGAGAGAAACAAGATGGGTAGATGGACACCCTTGATTTTAATGGCTGGCGGCGTAGCAATTTTGCTAGGTACGTTACTGGGAATTAATTTTCCTATGGGCGGACAACAAACTGCTAATGTTCCTCAAGGACGGAAAGCATCTAGTGTTCTCCCGGCTAATATTAATGTTAATAGTGCTGCCAATGGGAAGGATTCAGAAAATATTAGTGGTAATGAGTCAGAAACTTCCAGCGGAAGTAATTCCACCAGTGAAAGCCGCCGTACTAGTGTAGCTCAAGGTAATTTTTCTACGGAGACTACTAACAATTCTTCTAATACTACTCAAGAAACAAGTGGTAGTAATGACAGTTCCAGTTCTACCAATGAAACTGACACTACACAGAGTAACTCAAGTGCTAGTGGTAATGAAGGTCAGAAGAAAGAACCAATTCGCGCTTTGTGGTAATTAGGGAAAAATTAAGTCAAAGGTCACTCGATTTGGGATTGACGATTTTGGACTTCGACTTCGCTCAGTCGAACGATTTGGGATTGACGTTAGCGAAGCGTACGCAACGCAGCGAGTATTTTTCCGTCCTCAAGGACGGGGAGTTATACCAAATTTTTTTCATCTAAAATCTAAAATCTAAAATTCCCGTGACCAATGACCAATTTTCGCGCCCCTTGTGAGCCATTTATGAGTTATTAGTTATTTACTGATGACTAATGATTGGGCGCAGGCCCTGCGCCCCTACTGACTAATGACTAATGATGTTTTAATTATTGGTGGTGGTATTATTGGGTTGGCTTGCGGTGTTGAACTGCGATTACGGGGTGCAAATGTAACTGTACTTTGCCGTGATTTTACTGCGGCAGCCAGCCATGCCGCAGCGGGAATGTTAGCTCCTGATGCGGAAAATATTCCTAATGAGGCAATGTTGGCTTTATGTAGGCGATCGCGTAATTTATATTTAGACTGGACACAAAAACTAGCAGAATTAACTACGGGAAAAAATTTAAACAATACAGGCTATTGGTCTTGTGGTATCCTCGCACCAGTTTATCAACAACCTAAAGACACAGGAGACAAAACCACTTACTGGTTAGATCAAGATGCTATTAACCAATATCAACCAGGTTTGGGTGCAGATGTGGTGGGGGGGTGGTGGTATCCTGAAGACGGGCAAGTTGATAACCGGGCGTTAATTAAAGTTCTGCGGACTGCGGCTGACTCTTTGGGTGTTGTCTTCCAAGATGGAATTACAGTGGCAGCGATTTCTCAACAACAGGGAAAAGTTATTGGTGTACAAACTAATACTGGTTTATTTCGCGCTGACCATTATCTTTTAACTGCTGGTGCTTGGGTAAATCAGTTGTTACCTTTACCAGTGCGTCCCCGCAAAGGACAAATGCTGAGTTTGCGAGTCCCAGATTTTCTGACTGAATTACCCTTAACTAGGGTGTTATTTGGTGAAAATATTTACATTGTTCCTCGGAGGAATCGCTCTATCATTATTGGTGCAACTAGTGAAGATGTAGGATTTACTGCCGATAATACCCCTGGGGGAATTCAAAATTTACTACAATCAGCCATTCGCCTATATCCGCAATTAGAAAATTATCCTATTCAAGAACTGTGGTGGGGATTTCGTCCCGCTACCCCCGATGAATTACCTATTTTGGGTCATAGTGATTGTGATAATTTAACTTTTGCGACTGGTCATCACCGCAATGGGATTTTACTTGCACCAATTACAGCCACATTAATTGCTGATTTGATTTGTGAACAAAAAGCAGATCCTCTTTTAGATAATTTTCATTATTCTCGCTTTTCTACTGTGTCATCTACTACTACACCGATGTTAATTCACGCAACTCCTGCTACTAACGGACACCGTAACCCAGAAATATCAGATTTAATTGTTCCCGATTCACCATTAATTATTGCGGGAAAAAGCTTTAAATCTCGGTTAATGACGGGAACAGGTAAATATCGTAATATCCAAGAAATGCAGCAAAGTGTCACTGCAAGCGGTTGTCAAATTGTCACGGTGGCTGTGCGACGGGTACAAACTAACGCCCCAGGACATGAAGGTTTAGCCGAAGCCTTGGATTGGAGTAAAATCTGGATGTTACCCAATACTGCTGGCTGTCAAACTGCGGAGGAAGCTATTCGGGTGGCACGGTTGGGACGAGAAATGGCTAAGTTATTAGGACAGGAAGATAATAATTTTGTCAAGTTGGAAGTTATACCTGATGCCAAGTATTTACTACCTGATCCCATTGGCACTTTGCAAGCTGCGGAACAGTTGGTAAAAGAAGGTTTTGCTGTATTGCCTTATATTAATGCTGATCCTATGTTAGCCAAGCGGTTAGAAGAAGTAGGTTGTGCCACAGTCATGCCTTTAGCTGCCCCCATTGGTTCGGGACAAGGGCTAAAAACTACCGCCAATATTCAGATTATTATTGAAAATGCCAATATTCCGGTAGTGGTAGATGCTGGCATCGGTGCGCCCTCTGAGGCTGCTGAGGCGATGGAATTGGGGGCGGATGCGTTATTAATTAATAGTGCGATCGCCCTAGCTGAGAATGCCCCAGCAATGGCTTATGCGATGAATTTGGCAACAGTAGCCGGTCGCATGGCTTACTTAGCCGGCAGAATGCCCATGAAGAATTACGCTAGTGCTAGTTCTCCTTTAACGGGAACGATTACAGGTTAGTTTTGTTATCCTCAGAGGGTGTTTGAAAAGTATTATAAGAACCGATAATCTTCAGAAACCTAACCCCCCTTCCCTACCTCTCCCTAGCCCTCTCCTAAAAGGCTACGGTGTACAC
>NZ_VILC01000089.1:0-17468 GCF_009712065.1 Aphanizomenon sp. UHCC 0183
TATCTGATAAATAGCATCTAGGATAAAACTAATAGCATATTATTAGATTATGATTGTGCGATCGCAAAGTGCTGCTGCAAGCAGTTCGATCTTTTGGCACACAAACCCTAAATCTAGCCAGATTACCAGCTTGGACAAGTGAAGATGGTATCATATATTCTCGTTTTGCTGGATTACGCGCGAGGAAATAAGTGAAAGTTTTAGTTATCGGGAATGGGGGACGGGAACACGCTCTAGCGTGGAAATTGCTGCAATCTGATCAAATCGAGCAAGTTGTCTGTGTACCAGGTAATGGTGGTACTGCAACTATGCCCGGTTGTAAAAACTTGCCCTTAGCAGTGGATGATTTTGCTGGTATTAGCGAATATGCGGTAAATAATGATATTCCTCTAGTAATTGTTGGACCAGAAGTACCTTTAGCTCAGGGAATTACTGATTATTTGCAAAATCAAGGCTTAATGGTATTTGGTCCAAATAAGGAAGGGGCGCAAATAGAAGCAAGTAAAGCCTGGGCTAAAGCCTTAATGGCAGAAGCCGGAGTTCCCACAGCTAAATCTGCGGTATTTACAGAAGCAGTCCCAGCAAAAGCTTACATTCAATCCGCAGGTGCGCCCATTGTGATTAAAGCCGATGGTTTAGCGGCTGGAAAGGGGGTAACAGTTGCCGAAACTATTGCCCAAGCTGAAGCAGCAATTGAGGCAATTTTTCAAGGACAATTTGGATCTGCTGGTAGTTCCGTTGTCATTGAAGAATGTTTAGTCGGGCAAGAAGTATCTATTTTAGCTCTCACCGATGGTTTAACCATTCGTCCATTATTACCTGCTCAAGATCATAAGCGCGTTGGTGAAGGTGATACAGGAGATAATACTGGAGGCATGGGTGCTTATGCTCCTGCGCCAATAGCGACACCGCAGTTAATGGCACGGGTACAAACAGAAGTATTAGAAAGAACTATTCACGCCTTACAAAGTAGGGGCATTGACTACCGAGGCATTTTGTATGCGGGGTTAATGATTTCACCAGATGGGGATTTTCGGGTTTTAGAATTTAATTGTCGCTTTGGTGATCCAGAAACCCAAGTGATTTTACCAATGCTAGAAACACCTTTGGAAGACTTAATCTTGGCTTGTATAGAACAGCGGTTAGGAGATATGCCGCCGATTGCTTGGAAACAAGGGGCAGCGGCGACGGTGGTGGCTGCTTCTGGTGGTTATCCGGGAGAGTATATTAAGGGTAAGGTAATTACTGGTTTTGCCGCAGCCCAGACCGTAGGGGCGACGGTTTTTCACGCGGGGACAAGGTTAAATGCCGTCCAGGAAGTTGTGACAGATGGCGGTAGGGTGTTAAATGTCACTGGCTTGGGTGAGGATTTTCAAGCAGCTTTAGCTCAAGCTTATGCAGGTATAAAGAGCATTCAATTTGATGAAATGTATTATCGCCGAGATATTGGTTATCGGGTTTTAGGCTGATTTTTGGGTACTTGAATTAGATTTTTTGCTCTCGCAGAGGCGCAGAGGCGCAGAGGAATCTTAAATAAATCCTCCCCCCTGCCCCCTGCCCCCTGCCCCCTGCTATATTTTCTTCTATCCCAGCCCTCCCCGCAAATTGCTAAAAGTTTGTATGCTGAATCTATATGGTTGTTTATAGTTCTTAATTAAAACTGGTGCAAGAAGATTTTCGTTTAATTATTGATTTAGTTTTGGTGTTTGCTGTTGCGGCTTGCGGTGGACTATTAGCTGCGCTGTTAAAACAACCTGTTTTGCTGGGATATCTGATTGGTGGGATGGTTGTTGGTCCTTCTGGACTGCGACTGATTAAGGAACTTATCCAAGTGGAAACCTTGGCTCAGTTTGGGGTGGCGTTTTTGTTGTTTGCTTTGGGTGTGGAGTTTTCCTTAACGGAACTTAGGAAAGTTAAGGCGATCGCTCTCGGAGGTGGTACTTTACAAATTATCCTCACTATTCTCATCACTGTTTTGGTCTGCGGTGTCACTGGCGCTTGGGGAACTTTACCCGCTAAAGGTGTATTTTTGGGTTCGATTTTGTCTCTGTCTTCCACTGCGGTGGTTCTCAAGTGCTTAATGGAACGCAATGAAACGGAAACACCTCACGGTCAGGTGATGCTGGGGATGTTGGTTGTCCAGGATTTAGCCCTGGGACTAATGTTAGCTGTCTTACCAGCCCTCCATGAACCAGGAGAGGTGATTGGAATTGCTGTGCTGATGGCATTGCTAAAGATTGGTTTATTTGCCGCTGGTGCGGTTGTAGCGGGGATTTGGTTAATTCCCCCCTTACTCAGATTATTAGCCAGAACGGAAAGTAAGGAGTTATTTTTATTAGGTATTGTCACCATCTGTTTAGGAATTGCCATATTCACAGAATACTTGGGGTTATCTATTGAAATGGGGGCATTTGTCGCTGGATTGATGATTTCTGAGGTGGAATATGCTGATGAAACTTTGACTATTGTTGAACCATTGCGGGATATATTTGCTAGTTTATTTTTTGCTGCCATTGGGATGTTGATTGATCCGGTATTTTTGTGGCAAAATCTAGAATTGATTCTCGGATTGGTGGCTTTGGTTTTTGTGGGTAAGTTTTTAATTATTACTCCTTTAGTAAGTCTGTTTCGCTATCCTTTAAAAACATCTTTAATTGTGGGGCTGGGATTAGCACAAATTGGGGAATTTTCGTTCGTTCTGGCTAGTGAAGGGCAAGCTTTGGGTTTGGTGTCTCGGCGGGTATATTTACTAATTTTAGGAACTACCGCTGTCACTTTAATGTTGACTCCTTTTGTCCTGCGATTAGTGCCATTTTTATTTGATTTTGCTGAATCTATGCCTTGGTTAAAACCATATTTGGTGGATGACCAAGCTCGTGATTTTTCGGAAGATTTGCCACAGAAAAATCATATCGTAGTTTGTGGTTATGGACGACTGGGTAAAAATCTGGTGAAGTTGTTACAGCAATATCAATTATCTGTGGTAGTAATTGACCAATCAGAAAGTCGGATTCAACAGTTAAGGGATGCAGGAATTGCCTATGTTTATGGTAATGCGGTGAGTCTTCATGTCTTAGAAACTGCTGGTGTCAGTCATGCTCAAGGAATGGCGATCGCACTCCCAGATCCTGCTAGTATTCGACTATGCTTAAAAAGATCTTTGGAAGTATGTCCAGAATTAGATACAGTTGTCCGTGCTACCCAAGATAAAAATATTGAGCTTCTTTATCAATTGGGGGCAAAGGAAGTTGTCCAACCAGAATTTGAAGCTAGTTTGGAAATGGTAAATCATCTCTTAATTACTGTGGGTTTGTTACCAGAAGTGGTACAAGAGAAAATGCAACAAATTCGCCAAGATCATTATTTGGATTTACGCCCTGAAAGTTCTGCTGCTGAAGTTTCTCAATATTTACAAAAAGTCACCCGTGATCTAAATCGTCGTTGGTATGATTTACCAGCAGATTCACCTTTAATTGGCATGACTTTAGAAGAAGTGAATATGCGTTATTTAACTGGGGTGAGTTTAATGGCTATTTGTCGGGTTGATGGAGAAGAAATTGATTATCCCAATAGTCAAACTACACTCCTTTTAGGCGATCGCCTATTAGTGGTAGGATCAGCAGAAGAATTAACAGCTTTAATCCAATTTGCTGAAGGTAAAATCACCATTAAGTAGCAATACTTGTCGGTTAAGGGAACACCAAAAAATAAATTACCCAATTTTGTGGGATGGGCATCCTGCCTATCCTTGATGATTAGCGGGCTTTTCGTCCCGCACCACAAGAAATTTTTGGGTAAGTAATTGGACAAAAATATTTACAGTCATTGCGAGCGAAGGGAAGCAATCACAATTTTGTGGGATGGGCATCCTGCCTGTCCTTGATGATTAGCAGGCTTTTCGTCCTGCACCACAAGAAATTTTTGGGTATTTTTTTAATTGGAAGTCCCAAGGAAATGTAGGTTGGGTTGAGCGATAGCGAAACCCAACAAAATCCATGATAATATTGGGTTATGGCTGATGCTTCCGGCTCCCGCAGGGGTACGCCTATAGCTAACGCCTCCCGTCAGGGATACATTTACGTTCCACAACCCAACCTTGTATCTTAGAGGGATGTTAGAGGAATGAAGGTTAGGTTTCTGGAGATGATCGGTTGCATCTAATACTTTTCAAACAACCTCTAAAATTCAGGGTTTTGATAGGCGAGATAAACAGCTTCTAAAAATACATCTGAAGCAATATTTCCTGGCAGAATTTCTAAATTAATAATAGATTGAACCTGTTGGGTGAGTTTTAAAGAAAGTGCTGTCCGCGCTTTTGTGGACATTCCACCGCGTCGGCGTAAATATTCTCGAATAATGGCAAAATCATCTGGTAATAAAAGTGATAAATCGGCTATTTCTCGTAATTGAATATGGAAAGATTTAGCTGTTTCAGAAATAGCTAAATTTGATGATTTCACAACTGTTTCTGCCTGAATTACAATTGTCCCAGCAGCTAAATCACCAAGACGCTTTTCTCGATTACTAAAAGTAATTAAAAAAGCACCAATAAATAAGGATTCATCAAGAGGACGGAGTAAGGCTCGTAATGCTGATTGTTGTAAACCCACAGGTCTACCATCATCGCGCACAACACGAATTTTAGCAATCCTTTTACCGGGTGTTTGTCCTTGCCAAAGAGTTTCAAAAAGGACGAAATAACCTGTGTAAATAAAGAAAAAACTTAATAGAGATATGGCTATCAACCACAAACCAAAATTAGAGCCAAAAATACTAACTCCCAAATCAGTAATTTGCTGAAAAATAAACGACCATATTAACGCCAATATTACTAAAGTAAAAGCTAAAATTAGGTAGTCAATCATTAGTGCTAAAGCCCGACTACCAATTCCAGCCAGGGTAAATTCTATTTCTACACTTTCAGGTGTAGTGAATTTAATGCGATTAAAAAGGTGCATTATATTTGAATTTAATTAAATATCGTGATCACGTAATTGTAAACCCAACCCTTCTCGACGACTTCGCAAGTCGTAGTAAATCACAGCTTTTATTGATTGCCAGAATGGCATCACAAACGTTCCTCCTACTAAACTGATAAGCAAGGAAACGAGATACACCAATGTGTAGATAGTAGAACCCGGCTCTAGTTTGATGAGAAATAAATTAGGTATATAGTTAAATAAAAACATAATTGGCAGCGTCACAAGTCCAGTAACTATCACAATTCCTTGAATGCGAAATGCTGAAGCTTTGGTTAACTCCCAACTTCTAGAAATACTTTCGCTACCATTGATATTTTCTTCTACTGCTAACGGTACTTCAGCCACAACCCAACGAGCGTAAAACCAAGTTAGTCCTGGCAGCACCATCAAAATAATTAATAATGGGGTGAAGTAGGGAGATAAGTAAATCACTATAGATCCTAAGATTAAAAATAAGATGAATGTCAACAGACCAACCGCTATACCAGCTACAATCGTCACTCCCAGATAAGCTAAGAAAAGATTAATACCTACTTGCAGATAAACTGCAAAAAATGACCAAAAACGTGGATTAACATGACTTCTAGCTTCTTCAACACTTTCCGGCTGGTAAGT
The DNA here is from genome assembly GCF_009712065.1 of Aphanizomenon sp. UHCC 0183. Taxonomy (NCBI): domain Bacteria; kingdom Bacillati; phylum Cyanobacteriota; class Cyanophyceae; order Nostocales; family Aphanizomenonaceae; genus Aphanizomenon; species Aphanizomenon sp. UHCC 0183. The sequence goes on from NZ_VILC01000089.1 coordinate 5,598, forward strand.
CAATTCTCCAAAAGCTAAACGTGATATGAGTCCAGAAATCGCCGCATATTTTGCCCAGCCATAGATGGGAACTAAAGCCCATAAGTGAGCGATTAAAGCTAGTTTCAGATAAGTCTTTAGATGAGAGCGATATAAACGTACACCAGCACTGACTACATTGCCGATACTCAATGGTTGTATGGAGCTAGAAGAACCAAAATTTCCAGACATGGTGTTAATTTTTTCCTAAAATACAGCGCTTACTTTGAAGTTATTTTAAGCTAATCTGTACTAAGTATTTAGAAATTTTATGAATATTCAACGTTGGATAGGAAGACGCGAGGCTAATTGGCAGCGTTTAGATGCTTTGTTGAAGAAGGTAGAACAAAAACGCTTAAAGTCCATGCGTTCGGCAGAAATTAGGGAACTGGCGAGTTTATATCGTTCTGTAGCAGCGGATTTAGCTAGGGCGCGGACTCAGCAAGTTGGTAAAACTTTAATTCAAAGTTTACAATCATTGACAACTCGCGCCTATACACAGATCTACCAGGGTTCGCGGCGACAGGAATGGCAAGCAGCGAAAGAATTTTACCTGTGGGGATTTCCTCAAGTGGTGCAGCAAACGTTCCTATACATTGCCATAGCCACCGCTATGTTCATTTTAGGAGGCTTAATTGCTTGGTGGTATGCTTGGCAAGATCCGAGTTTTATGTCCTTGGTAGTACCGGAAAGGTTGATTTCTCTGGTGCGAGATAAGCATGAATTATGGATGGGTTCAATTGTGGGAATTGAACCTTTAGCTTCTAGTAATATTATGATGAATAATATTTCTGTATCTTTTGGGGCTGTGGCTGGAGGAATTACAGCCGGTTTATATACAACTTATTTATTAGTATTTAATGGTTTATTAATTGGTGCGATTGGTGCTTTAGTTGCTCAAAATAATCTGGCTTACCCGTTTTGGGCGTTTGTGTTTCCTCATGGTGCTTTGGAATTACCTGCGATATTTTTTGCGGGAGGTTCAGGTTTGTTGCTGGCAAGGGCAATTTTATTTCCTGGTAAATATCGCCGCCGTGATGCGTTGAAATTTTACGGTTCTTTGGCTGTACAATTGGTTTTTGGGATTGTGCCGATGTTGGTTGTTGCTGGTTTAATTGAGGGTTTTTTGTCTCCAAATCCGATTGTTCCAGATCCAATTAAATATTTGGTGGGGATGGGTTTGTTTGTGGTTTTGGTGCGGTATTGTAGTCGGAAGAAAAAATAATTTCAGCTTTTACTAGCAGCAACTTCACTCATAAACTTATCTATACAGGGCATATCTCCATACATAACAGTTTGTAGTGGTAATGTATTTGCTATATAACACAGTTTTTAAGAGTAAATAACCGTTGTTTGAACATTAATATTAACATTCAACTTTTTTCGCAAAACATTGAAAATAGCAGTCAAATTATCCATTGTTGGATTACCTTTTGCTGATAACATCCGATGTAAACTCTTGCTTGGTTTAGAAATTTCAATTGCTAACTGTTCAAAACCTACTGTTGCGTTGACAATATCTCTCAAAATAAGTCTTGCTGTTTCTGGTTCACCATTGAGGAAAAGAGAAATAGCTTCATCCAGGAGAGCTATTACAAATTCAGGATCTCTTTGGACTCTTGCGTTAATAGTTTCTGTAAAATCTCTGGTAAGTGCCATAATAACTACCTCTTCTCTCTATTTTCGTTGTTAGTTTCTTGGTCTTTAATAGCTTCTTTCTTCCGCATTTTGTACTCTTGGTACAATTCCTTAGCACGCTTAATATCAGATTGCTGATTTTTCTTTGTTCCACCAGCAAATAAGACTATAAGTTGTTTACCATCCTGGGCTAAATAAATTCGATATCCTGGACCCCAATCAATTTTATATTCACCAATTCCATCGAACCATTTAACGCTTGATGTATTGCCCAACTCCAGACGAAGTTTAACAACTGTCACCTTTGCAGCAGCTTGAGCATCTAAGCCATCAAACCATTCTTGATAAGGTCTTGAGCCATCCTCTCTAACATATTCTTGAACTTTCATAGTAGGCACAATATATAGTAACTTATATGTTACTATACGTCAAGCGGTGTAATGATAAATAAACTCAAAGTAGTATACATCGTGAAAAAATGAATCAGATTCAAGAGTTACATTAACAAGATATACTTAATTTCTCTTCAAAGCTGATTTCTGGCTTTAAGTTGTAAATATCTATCTACTAATTGTTCGGAAATTTGATTTGCTGGTGCGTCAAGAACTAATACTCCTTTTTGTTTTAATTGGGCAAATGCTAGTTGTCTTTGTGCTAATAAATCTATTGCAACTGCGCGAATATAGGATTGTGTGGCATCTTCGGTAAATGTATGTGCTAAATTGTCAACTTGAGGATCTCGCAGGGTGACGCAAAAGGGTAAATAACGGGGTGCGAGTCTGGTGAGGGCTAGGAGAAGTTCGGAGGAAGCGGTGATATCAACTAAGTCGGTAATGATGACTATTAAAGCCCTGCGGGTTTGTTGTTTGACGACGTGGGTAACTGCACCTAAATAATCAGATTCTATTAATTCTGGTTGAATGGGGGTGAGTTTATCAATGAGTTGATTGAGGTGATGTTGTCCTCGTTCCGGGGGTATCCACGTATGTATTTTGTTGTCAAATACACCAACACCAACGCGATCGCCTCTGTGCAATCCTGCTAATGCTAGGGACAATGTGGTGTTTAAACCCCAATCAAATCGTTGTAAACCTTGAACTTTGGCTGTCATTAGTCTGCCACGATCTAGTAATATCAATAATGTTTGTTCTTGTTCTGGTTCTAAAACTCTAACGAGGGGTCCTGTATTACCGTAGGCACGTCTAGCAGTGGCTTTCCAATCAATAAAGCGTAAATCGTCACCGCTGCGGTAGTTTCGTAATTCTGCAAATTCTGTGCCTATACCCATTTGCCGAGTTTTGCGGATAGAACCTGATGATTGTAATGTCAGACGAATGGAGAGCGATCGCAATCCCACTAAATCAGGATATACTTTTACCTGTGTACTGTGGGGAATTTGCCAATCATGCCACACAAACCCCCACATTCCCAACTGTCGTACTTGCATATTTCCCCAAGAAAACTCTCCTCGTTGATTCGGGTAAACTGTGTAAGTTAATTCCTGGCTTTGATTAGCATTAATATTAGCTGTAACTGTGGTTGTAGAAACAGTAAATTCTTGTGGGTAATAATCGTGGATTTCAATAACTGCATCAATTTTTCCAGCTTTTACTTTTAAAATAACTGAATTATCTCTACCAATAGATAAACGTGATGGTAATTCGCGGGTAATTTCTACGCGGTTTGCTTTCATTCCCCAACCATCAATTACCATGAAGGTGAAAACCGTAAGATCAAATAAACAAGTTATGATTATAGTTTGATAAATTCCCAGAATCATAGATAAAATTGGGGAGATAAATATTCCCACAATTAATAAAAAATAAACTTTTTTGGATGGAATCATATTATCAAGGATGAATTTATGAATACTGATTTCTGCGGTCAATTTTGTGACGAATTGCAACTAGACTATAGGATTTACGCATTGACAAGATTCCCCAAATATGTGACGTGAATTTTATCCCTTGTAGGGTGCGTCAGACACGATATTTTGACAAAAAAACAGATTTCCTCTATCTGACGCACCCTACTCAATGAGTTATTCCCAAAGCCGAAAACGACGCAATTCCGTTCATTCATATCATGGCAAGTTAGTGAGCGTGCGTAAGTCCTAGACTATTAGGGAAATTTCAAAATGTTCCCCTAAATGCTGCATAACTCAGAGCCATAATAATTGGCAGAATAATAGAGATAGAAATAATCAGTCCGGTTTTGCCAAAATGAATTTTTTGCCCATCTGATTTCAAGAAGATAATTACAGATGCAGTTGCCATTAAAAGCCAAATTATTGCAAAAATAATAAAGATAATAAATGCTGAATCATTCATGGTTTTTATTAACTATCCTTGTCTCTTTAGGGAACGTAATTCTTGTGATGAGAGTCGTTTTCAACATGAGATTATCAATGAATTAAGTAGGTGAACACAATAAAACCAAACTGTGTAAAGAAATGTAAAATCGCCTAAACCCTCTTCACTCTTGCCTCTTGCCTCTTGCCTTTTGCCTTGCCATAACGACAATTTTCAACGCCAACCTACTTATCTAGGAACTGGAACTTGATTAATTACTGCTGCAACTACTGCATCAATTTGTAAACCATCTAGCATTGCTTCCGGTTTCAATAATAAACGATGACGCAATAAGGGTGAAGCCACTGATTTTACATCATCTGGAGTGACAAAATTCCTTCCTGATAACCAAGCTGCGGCTTGAGAAGTTTGCAACCAAGCACCGGCGGCGCGAGGAGATGCACCTAAAGCTAAATCAGGATATTGACGGGATTTTCTGACAATTTCTAATAAATAATCAACTATTGTTTCTGATACTTGAACTTGTTTTACAGCTTGTCTAGCTTGCAAAATATCAATTACTGTAGTGACAGGTTTTAAGTTAGCAATATCTGTACGTTTTGCAGTAAACCCAGACTGACGATTTAATAACATTTGTTTTTCGGCTGATTGTTCTGGATAATCTACAATTAACTTAAACAAAAACCGATCTAATTGTGCTTCTGGTAAAGGATAAGTTCCTTCAAATTCTAAAGGGTTTTGGGTGGCAATTACCCAAAATAAATCAGGTAATGGTAAACTTTCACCGTCGAGGGTAACTTGCATTTCTTCCATTGCTTCCAAAAGTGCAGCTTGGGTTTTTGGAGGAGTGCGGTTAATTTCATCGGCTAAAAGTATTTCTGTAAAAACGGGACCTTTTTTCAAAGTAAAATCGCGGGTATTTAAGTCAAAAATATTTGTCCCTGTAATATCTGACGGGAGAACATCTGGAGTTAGTTGAATACGACGAAAATCAGATTGGATTAATTGTGCCAATACTTTAACTAACAATGTTTTTGCTGTGCCGGGAACTCCTTCTAAAATAATATGTCCACCTGCTAATAAAGCAATTAATGTCTGTTTAATCAAAGTAGGTTGTCCAACAACTATTTGATTAATTGCTTTTCCCAGGTTAATTAAAACCGAATTATTAGTTTCACTCATATTTATCAATCACTCACAAAAAAAAGGAATAAAAAAAGATTTCGAGAAATATCATATTCATCAAAAGACCTATACCAAATTTATCTAAAGCTGCACAGAATCATAATCATCCGTATTTATCTGCGTTTATTTGCGTTCATCTGCGTTTAATTATTTTCACAAATTACGCCATTTCTCTAACCAGCTTATCAGTTCTCGTTCACTTATTCGGCGTTTTTGTGATTGTAGTTGTAATACTGCATTAAGTTTTTCTGTATTATTCCCTGTTTGTTCTTCCCAGATTTTTAGTAAAACCTGATTGTCTACAGGAATTTGACTCAAACCCAAAGCTTTTTGCAGTTGTATTTGTTCTTCTTTCCCCAACATTTCCACGACAAAATCGGTAGATTCTGCTTTGTGGAGAACTCCCGCTAAAGCTTGAATATAAGCCTGACTATTATTTATGACGGGTGTTTCTAAGTTTACTGATTTACCAAAGCGGCGATTTTCTGCCCAAATTAATGCCAATAACAGGACAATTAGCTGGATAAAGGCTGGTAATAGGGGAGTTTTGGCGAAGTAATTGAATATACTATCTTCTCCTACTTTTTTCTGAATATCTTTGTCTTTATAGCCATGTATATATTCGTCTACAAATACTTTTTGACTATTTTTAGTGACTAAATCTGCTAATAATTTAAAATTACTGTCATTGTCTTGATAGGCATTAGCAGCTAAATATGGTGTTGTTACTAAGATTACTTTGCCTTTACCGGATTTTTTCTGCCAAATTATTGCTCCAAATTCGTCTCCTAATATGACTTGTTCTGCTTTTGAAGTATGATATCGGCGACGGGTATCAATCTTGATGTTTCCGAAGGGTGATTGCTGCTGTGTACTAAATGCTGCTGCTGTTACTGGTTGTTTAATTCCTAAAATTACGAGGTTATTCCCTTTTTTTACCCATTCTTCTGGTTCTGAATATATTTCTATTTCTTGAAGAGTGCTATTAATTTGTAATAAGGTAATAGGGCTTTTTGTGGTTGGTAAATCACTAAATGGTTTTTGCCAACGTTGAATACTGATATCTTGGTCTTGCATAAAGGCATACCACGCACCATAGCCATCAGGGCCGCGATTATAAGTAGAACCACTAGTTATTTGGGTGTTGGGGGCTGCTATAGTGGTAAGTAAAATAATCACGGCTAAGACTATCGCACCTAACCAAGCAACGCGCTGATTGCGTTTCATGATTTATCTGAATTAGGAATTTCCAAGAAAAAAATTATCCCAATAAATGAACAAAAGAACCACAGAGGCACAGAGAACACAGAGAGAGAAGAAATAGAGAGAGTTTTTGCGTTAGTTTTGGGACATATTTTTATTTGGAAGTCCCTTAAAAGAAACTTTTACTCCTGACTCCTGACTAATGATTCCTGGATTTTTCTATAAGCTTGCCAACACTGTTGATAATTTTCTGCTAAAATCTCATGCTCACTAAAGCACAGTTGTTCATGGGTGGTGATTAATGTTTGATATGGTTGGAGGAGGGTGACGGAGGATTTGAGTAATTGCAAATATTCTCCGTCCGTGCGGCTGGGTTGTTGGCGAGCGATCGCTTGTTCATGTAATTGTTGTAACATTGCTAAATAAACACAACGACAGGCTTCTCTATAATTATACTGCCGTTGAAATTCCTGAGCTTGGCTTAATAACAGGGTAATGGATGTTTCTCTGGAATTAGCTTTGGTTCTAGAACCCCTAGCATTACTCACCGCCTTCAGCCAGGTATAGATATAAGGATTAAATTCTTGCCATAAGTGCCAACCTACCCATACCAAGAACAAACCCAATCCTGACCAAAATAGGATTGTTAGTAATTCATTTAACCAAGGACTGATTGACCAGCCAGGAGGCAACTCTGGTAAGGTGGTTTCAAATCTGGAAAATTGGTATTCTACCCATTCTCCTACCTGCTGTTGGAATAAGGAAAACTGCCACACCCAATTTGTTTGTTCAAAAGCATCTGTAGTCATAAAACAGAATAGCTCAACCTATTATTTATTTACATCATTACTGATTTTGCTAATGTTATAGCGGTATGTACTTGAATGAAGTCCAAAAATTAAGTCAAAAGCCTTACAGCACTCCTCCTGACTGGGCGCAGTCCCTGCACCCCTACCTCCTCCAATAGCATGACTATTTACTTTTATAAGGTTTCCCAGCCATACGGGTGTTTTTCTAATTTTTCTCCTCACGGGATTGATGTCGAAGGTACTTATTGGCCAACTGTTGAGCATTATTATCAAGGACAAAAGTTTGTTGGTAGTCCAGATGCCCCGATTATACCTTTAATCTTTGCTGCCCCTACCCCTGAAGAAGCTGCTGCTTTAGGACGTTGTCCCTCTCGTCGTCTCCGTCCAGATTGGGAATTGGTGAAAACTCAGGTGATGCGAAGGGCAGTATTCAAGAAATTTATCACTCATCCTGATATTAGGGAAATATTATTAATCACAGGTGATGAAATGCTCATAGAAAATTCGCCTACAGACTATTTCTGGGGATGTGGTGCAAATCATACAGGAGAAAATCACCTCGGTAAAATCCTCATGAGTGTACGTGCAGAAATACGGTTACAGTTATTGGAAATATGAAAAATTTTATACTGCTTGTCTATTAAAATACTGTTTAGCTTAAACAGTAGAAGCCTCTCACCTACCCGATAGGAAGGCGATGAGGAATGAACACTTTCTTGATTTTTTTTCAAATATTTGATATAATTTTCAAGGGTAGGTGTAACTCAATTAAATGCTGAAAAGCAGCCTATCAAAAAAGTTAAAAATTATCTCAAAAAGTCCCTAGGGCATAGGGCTTTAAAGCTCGGTTAATGTCTTCATAGAGGAGTCGCCGAGAAGCCCACACTCACCTGAAAGGGAGTGTGTGGAGTATGTCACGAGAAAAGCAAAAGGCACTGGTCTTTTACAATCAAGCTTTACCTTTAATGCGGGCTGTGGGCGATCCCTATGGAGAAGTTACCATTCTTGATAATATTCGTGCATTAGGAGGGTTTTAAGGTATTTTAGGGTGCATGAGGGTGAAATCTGTTTTGTTTCAAAACTTAAAAAATCCTGAGTAATTACTCAATTGCATCAAAATAAAATTACTGCTAAAAGTAGCGTGTAATTCCCAAAAATATAGGTTTTCATCAAACTTATGTTTTTTATTTAGTAAAGTTTAATTGCAAAAATGTCCCATCGAATTTAAAGCTGTTATCTTAATAGTTGAAGCAGGTATAGCTTCCCTGGCAGATACGACAGCTAGAGAGAAAGAAGAAAGAAACCACAAATGAGAGGTAAAAGCGCTGTTTAATTTACATCTGTCTCGTCAACAAACAACAACACCCAACGCGAAAGCTGATATTTCCTCAAATGAATGAAAATCAGGGGGCGCTGTGACTGGTTTCCATCCCTTGTTGATCAAGTTGATGAAAGGTAGTACATCCCTGGCTAGAGTTAACAAAAAGAGGGAATCAACAAGCTAGTAGATGTCTGGGTGTTGTTGTTTGTAATTTTGTACTAGAATTAAATAGAAAGAGATATTGAAAATAGCGCCTTATGTCAATTATTGCGCTCAGAGCGTGGTATCTACCGGATTATGAACCGATTACAGAACTGGAAAAACGTCCTCCAGATATTCGGCTGAGTAAAAAAAGCTTATTAAAATCAGGATTGCGAGCAGACTTTTTAGAGGATAGCGACGGACTGAACAAATTTTGCTGGTGCAAATGCAACGTCCAGACTTGGTAGGACAGTTTCCTTTTGATTTACCTACCCAGCAGGTTTTACAATTTCAAAATGGTACGGAACTCAAGCAAATGCTGACAGGAATGATTGAAAACCAATTGGGTGACATACTCCACACACTCCCTTTCAGGTGAGTGTGGGCTTCTCAGCGACTCTTCTATGAAGACATTGACTGAGCTTTAAGACCGTGTGTCCCACGGTTCTTGATAATTAAAGTCAGTGAAGGAGTTGCCCCCTCCACTGCTCTCCAAAACGGAACGTGATAGTTTCCCATCATTCCGCTCCTCAGTAAAACGGCTGTTGTCATCAGAACGTCATTGCCAACATATCGTTTCCCCCGTAAATAACGGGTTCTACAGGTGGCTTAGGTTTAGCATTATTAATGTGCTAATTTGTTACCGAGACTACCATCCAGGGCAGTCTTTTTATCATGGCAATGTCGGTGGAGTAGTTGCCAATTATCGTATGTGTCCCGTCCACCAAGGGATGTAGGAACACGATGGTCAACTTCAATCGAATCTCCATCTGTGAAGTAGTTACCGCAGTGAGCGCATTTCCCTTTTTGCTTTTTGAGTAGTTTTGCTACTCTCGTAGACACTTCGGGATGTGTACCCATTCTTGAACTCCAATAAATCCAGTCACCGTCATAAGGGGATGCTATCCCTTTGACTTTTACATAGCGTTTTATTTCAGTGGAACTATGCTGTATAAGCATTAGAGGATTTTTGTCTTCCCTGGTTGCGAATGTCCAGTTATTGCCTTCTACGGTTTTGAAGTATTTAAGGCGTATCCACCCTCTACCTTTATTTCGATGACGATGACGACCCCATTTAAGAAGCTTCCAGACAACTAAATGCGATAGCCTTTCAAAAATTTTCTGGCTAACAACAGTAGAGAAGTAATTGCACCAACCCCGTATAATAGGATTGAGTTTCATAATCAAAGTCGCTTGGTCTAATCCGCGCGACTTATCTATTACTTCAGCCACTTTTTTATAGTGCCTTTTCTGGCTTTCTTTACTAGGAGTGATAATAGTCTTAAAACCTAATAAACCACCTCTGCTTTTACTCCCTGAATTGTATTTTCCGACTGGAAATTGTCTAATGTTGAATCCTAGAAAATTAAATCCAGGCTCTTCATCTTCTAGTTTGTTCAGGGTATGGGCTAATCTTGTTTTACTCGGTTTTAGTTCTAACCCGATGTCACTTAACCACTTCTCTATCTCTGTTTTACACATTTTTATGACTTCTAGGTTCTCGTGAACTATTACAAAGTCATCTGCGTATCTGATTAATGAAATTGATTTCAGTTTATCTCTAACACTCAATTGAGTATTGTCGGGTCGCTTCATATCAAATTTTGGAGCTAATCCTATAATCAGTTCTTCCATTCCATGTAGAGCAACATTAGCAAGTAGGGGTGAGATTACCCCGCCTTGTGGTGTTCCTTCATCAGTTGGGAACAGATTCTTCCCATCCATAACACCAACTTTTAACCAAGCTCGAATTTGTCTTCGTAGGGTTGGATAGGTATTTAGTTTCTTGAGAAGTACATCGTGATTAATGCGGTCAAAGCATTTGCTGATATCGGCATCCAAAACAAATTTGGATTTTGAACGAATTGAATTAAATATTGCTCCAACCGCATCGTGACATGAGCGTCCAGGTCTGAACCCGTATGAGTTAGGTTCAAATCGCGCTTCCCATTCTGGTTCTAATGCCATTTTGACAAGTGCTTGCAAGGCTCGGTCATTCATTGTCGGTATTCCTAAAGGTCTTTTTTCCTCTGTTCCTGGTTTGGGTATCCAAACTCGGCGAGTAGGTTTGACCTTTGAATCCATTTTAATTTCATTCATCAAAGTCAAACGTTGCTTTGGGGTCAGTGATTTAACTCCGTCCACACCAGCCGTTTTCTTACCTTGATTATCCTGGGTTACTCGACGAACCGATAATGCTCTTGCTGACCGTGAACTTATCAACAATTTTTGAAGTTTACGAACTAACTTGACATCATCACGACTAGACGCTTGGTATATCCGCTTTTGCAACTTGAAGATGTTACGTTCTAGCTTTCGCCAGTTGATATCTTTCCATTCATACATCGGTTTTAACGCCGTGTTCATGACTTATTAATTGCTACTGGTAGCTATACTATCCGTTTTACCGTGAGTCTGTGGGCATATCCTTACCATTACAGCAAGGCGTTAGCTTCTGACCCAATCTCTCTCACCTGTTACCTGGTTTTTAATCCAGAGTTTTCGTCTTAGCTGACTACTCAAAGTATTCGACCTCTTTGAGAGTAATCAAGTGAGTTACTTCGTTCCTCATAACCTTTGTTTTGTTCTGTTAGGATGTCACCTCTTCACCGGGTTTTTGGGTAACGTAGGTATGCCGATTCAAATCCTCATACCACCCTTATTTATTTCCTATGCCCTTTTGGGACTTCCAGCGCAAACAGCCTTATTTCGCTGGTTTGCCTTAACGATGATTCAGACAGTGACTTAGCATTTGTTATCCATAAGAACTTACTCACGGGACACCACTTTTAGGCTAGTAGCTCTTTCCGCTTTTATCCCCGCTTCACCGATTGATGGCTAGTCTCTACAGTGGGGGATATGTTTTCACTCCTACGTCTGGAGGACAGGACTTAACGTTTTCTAGGGTACTAACGTTCACCTGCAAGGTTATGAAGTTGTCATCTACAAGGGATTAAAGTGCGAACTCAATCCTTGAGGATTACCCTGTAGAAGCCAGTCATCCCCCGATTGCTCGGTTTCGACTGAACGAATCGCACTTAATTGAAGCATTCAAATCCCGGCACAAACTGACCTTACAGTTAGGGCAATTGTGCGTTCTTTGGGATAGCGGCTTTTTAACTTTGTTACCACAACTAGAGCATTCTTGGCTTGTTCCGTTTGGATTTACAGCGATTACTTTCAG